>NZ_JBOGDD010000053.1:0-14198 GCF_050701675.1 Mycobacterium sp.
CCCTCGTCCAGGTGCGTCGGCTTGACCTGCTTGACCTCCTTCTTGGTCGAGCGGTCCTTGGCCTCAAGCAGCAGGTCGAGAGCCTCGATCATCGACGACTTGCCGATCTCGTTGGCGCCGGAGACCACGACGACACCGCGATCGGGAAATTCGATGTCCCGGTGCGCGATTCCCCGATAGTTCCTCAAGACGAGACGATGCAACTTCATGCGGCGCTCCCCCTCTCGGCAAGGCGCAGCAGCAGTGCAAGCGCGGCCCGTGCGTCGTCGGCTTGGCCGCCGTCCGCACGCGCGGTGGCCACCAGTTCGTCGACGGCGGTTGCCGCGAAGCCACCGATGCCGAGATCGTCGAATTCACCGTCGGCGGGCACGACCGCGACGTGCGTCTCCCTGTCCCAGGTGGTCAGCGCGGCGAACAGGCGCGCGTACCTGTCCAGGCACGCGTCGAGCGCCGCCTTGTCAGTCACGGTCAGCGTGCCGGTGAGCGCGATCTGCACCACCGTGCGTTCCTTGTCGGGCAGCTGGTCGAGATTGATGTCGAGATCGACGACGTCCCTCGCGGTGTCGACCGATCGGCGCAGCGTGACGAACCTCCACCGGCCGATCCGGCGGCTCGCCACCCGAACCGCGCGCTGCGGGTCCTGCTCGTCCACGTCGACGACGAGGACATGGCCGGGATCGGGTTCGATGTGGTCGTAGTTGGTGACTTCGGGTGAGCCGGAATACCAGATCCGGCCCGTCGAGCCCACGTCGGTGCGAGAGTGCTTGTCACCCAACGCGACATAGTGCACTGCACCACGCGCGAGGGCGGCCTCGACGGTCGCCAGCCTGATCAACGACGGCTTGTCCCTGTCGGGCTCGAAGAGGTCGACCCCGCCGTGGCCGACGACCACACGGGTGACGCCGTCGGCGGGGAGGCCGTCGAGCACCTGGCCGACGAGATCGGCGTTCGGCTTCTTGGAACGCCAAGGCGCCGCGACGATCTGGAGACCAGGCCGCACCTCGTGCACGCCGGCGCGGTCGAGCACGATGACGTTGTCCGGACGTTCGGCGAGAAACAGGGCGCTGGTATACACCGACGAGGCGTCGAGCGGATCGTGGTTGCCCGGAAGCAGATACACCGGAACGGTGATGGCCCGCATGGCCTCGAGCGACTGGCTGACGTCGCGCGGCGCGAGCTGATTGTGCTCGAAGACGTCCCCGGCGACGACGATGAACTCCGCGCCCGTCTCGGTCGCGAGCGCGCCCAGCCCTGCGACGGCGTCCCGACGGGCGGCCGAATATCGCGGCTGCGCCTCGCCGTTGAGGAAGTGGCGGGTCATGCCGAGCTGCCAGTCGGCGGTGTGCAGGAAGCGCATCGGTGACCCCTCGGCTCTCTCGTCGTTCCCCGTCTTCTTGACGGGCATGGCGAGTGTAGGTCCGGGCCCCGACAAGTCGGCGGACCTCGGTCGGCATGTGCGCGACGCATACCGATTACCGTGGTGTCGATGAGCGCACGCGACCGCACCCTGCTGCTACTCAGGCACGCCAAGTCGGAGTACCCCGACGGTGTCGTCGACCACGAACGACCGCTCGCCCCGCGCGGCATCCGGGAAGCCGGCCTTGCGGGCGACTGGATCAGGGCGAACGTCCCGGAGGTGGGCGCTGTGCTGTGCTCGACCGCGAACCGCACCCGTCAGACGTTCGCGCGCACGGGTATCGGGGCGAACGCGCGCTTGGAGGACGACCTCTACGACACCACGCCGGGCACCGTCATCCGCCTCGTCAACGGCACGGACGACGAGGTCAAGACACTGCTGGTGATCGGACACGAACCCACCATGTCCGCGCTGGCGCTTGGCCTGTCCGATCCGCAGACCAGCGATGCGGAAGCGGCCGAACGGCTCTCGTCGAAATTCCCCACCTCGGCGATCGCCGTCCTGAAGACCAGCCAGCCGTGGCATCGCCTCGAACTGCACACCGCGACGCTCGTCGCCTTCCACGTGCCTCGTTAGGTGGCGCCGACTAGTTGTTGGTGTTGAGCGTGAGCTCCATCAGCTTGATCGCCATGGCGCACGAGTCGATACCCGGCGACTGAGGGTTCACCCACCAGCCGACCACGCCCGCCGCGTCACTGGCCACCCCACACGCGCCGCTGGCGTCGTTGGGCTTCATCACGATCGATTGCACCCCGGCCACCGACCGATTCTCGACCTGGTACTTGAGGAAGTCCGCAACCTTCTTCTCGTTGTCCAGGCTGCCCTGCTCGAACCAGAACCGGGTGATGTCGACGAGACCCTGCGGGTTCAGTGCCTGCCACCGGCACAGCGCGCCGACGAAGGTGCTCTGGATGTCCAACGGGTCGGCGCCCACCGTCTTGGCGAGGACGTCCGTCGTCAAGACGTCACACTCCTTGAGAAGGTTGGGGTACGTCTTGGCCGAGTTGTCGTTGCGCTCGGTGTTGCCTCCGGTGCCCGCCTTGACCGCCTGGCCCGACACGTCCCGCGAGCAGCCGGCGAGCATCATCACCGTGGCCAACACCGCCATCACGCCGGCAGCCACCCGGCTGGGAGAACTCATTTCGAATTCACGATCGACTGGCGGGCGAGTTCCTTGGCGACGTCACACGCATCGGGGTACGGCTTCTCCGCGAAGCTGACCGACCACTCGATGAAGTCGTCGTCGAACTGGATGCCGATCTCGCACAGGCTGGGGCCCAGCGGCGGGGCGTCGTTCAAGGCGATGAATCCGCCGTGTCCTTCGATGTTGACGTCCTCCACGCTGGTGCGCGACAGTTCCTCGGTCTTTCGCTCGCGGCCGATCGGGCTGCCCCGGTACCAGTTGAACGAGAAGTGGGGTCCAAGGATCCCGCCGCCCAACAACCACTGGCAGCCCACCGACGTCTTCGCGGTGTTGACCAGGCCGTTGACCTTGGTCAGTTGGGCCATCGTCTCGTCGGAGATACCGGCGCACTCCGGGAACATCGGCCCGTGCTTGGAGTCTGCCGCAGGCGCGGGACCCGACGAGTCGCCAGAGCCCCCCGGCTGGTCGGAACCACCGGAGCTGCCGGAGCAGGCCACGAACAACGGAATCATCGCGGCTGCCATGACGGTCAGCGCTTTGGCATGGCGTCCGCCCCTGCGGCGGCCGCGTCGTGCAATCACGCCCGCAACTGTAGCGGCAGCCTCGGGGCACAACCACCGACATGCCGACTGACCTGGAGTTTTCAGTGAATTCCCTGGCGTGTGGCCGGACAGGTTGCCAACGCGCGCGATGTGCGACAGTTGCGGAATGCTCATGCGCCTGCTGCGACGGTATGCGCGGCCATACCGCGCGCCGATCGCGGTCGTCGCTGCGTTTCAGGTGATCAGCGCCATGGCATCGCTGTACCTGCCGACCATCAATGCCGCGATCATCGACGACGGCGTGGCCAAGGGCGACACCGCCGCGATCGGCGAGCTCGGCGGGATCATGCTCGGGGTCACCGCACTTCAGGCGGCCTGCGCCGTCGGCGCCGTGTACTTCGGTTCCCGGGTCGGGATGGGCTTCGGTCGCGACCTGCGCTCGGTGATGTTCCACCACGTGACGGGCTTCTCGGCCGAAGAGACCGCCCGCTTCGGCGCTCCAACGCTGCTGACCCGCACCACCAATGACGTCCAGCAGATTCAGGTTCTCCTGCAGATGACGTGCACGATGCTCATCACCGCCCCGATCATGTGCGTCGGCGGCATCGCGATGGCGGTGCACCAGAACGCGGGGCTGTCCTGGCTGCTGCTGGTGAGCGTGCCCCTGCTGGGGTTGTCCAACTTCTGGATCGTGTCGCGGCTGCTGCCGATCTTCCGCAGGATGCAACGGCTGATCGACGGCATCAACCGCGTCATGCGCGAGCAGCTCTCCGGCATCCGCGTGATCCGCGCCTTCGCCAGGGAGCCCTACGAGCGGGACCGGTTCCGCGACGCCAACGAGGCGCTTGCGGACACCGCGATGACGGTGGGCCGGCTGCAGGCGTTGATGCTGCCGCTCACCACGCTGGTGATCAACGTGTCCAGTGTCGCGTTGATCTGGTTCGGCGGCATGCGCATCGACACGGGCGAGATGCAGGTCGGCTCACTGATCGCCTTCCTGTCCTACTTCATGCAGATGCTGATGGCCGTACTGATGGTGACGCTGCTGCTGGTGATGCTTCCGCGCGCATCGGTGTGCGCCGAGCGCATCTCCGAAGTGCTGTCCACCACGCCGGCGATCGCAAGCCCCGAGGACCCCAGGCGACCGGATGCCGCGGCAGGTGAGATCAGGATCGTCGACGCGACCTTCAGCTATCCGGGCGCCGACAAGCCCGTGCTGCAGGGGATCTCGCTGACCGCCCGGCCGGGCACCACCACCGCCGTGGTGGGGTCCACGGGATCGGGCAAGTCGACGCTGATCTCGCTGATCTGCCGACTGTTCGACGTGACCGCCGGCTCGGTGTCCGTCGACGGCATCGACGTGCGCGACTACGACGTCGAGACCCTGTGGTCGACGATCGGGCTGGTACCCCAACGCGGCTACCTGTTCTCGGGGACGGTCGCCGAGAATCTGCGCTTCGGCAAGGCGGACGCGACGGACGACGAGATGTGGGAGGCGTTGCGCATCGCGTCGGCCGACGCCTTCGTCTCCGCACACCCGGAGGGGTTGCAGATGCCCGTCGCCCAGGGCGGCGTCAACTTCTCCGGAGGTCAGCGGCAACGGCTGGCGATCGCCCGCGCCGTGATCCGCAGGCCCGCGATCTACCTGTTCGACGACGCCTTCTCCGCACTCGACGTCCACACCGACGCGCGCGTCCGCGCCGCACTCGGTGAGGCCTCCGCGGAGTCGACGGTGCTCATCGTCTCGCAACGCATCTCGACGGTGATCGAGGCGGACCAGATCGTGGTCATCGACGACGGCACGGTCGTCGGCACCGGAACGCACCATTCACTGCTGGTCGACTGCCCCGTGTACGCGGAGTTCGCGGACTCGCAGGCCATCCGCGTGGGGGATCCGAGATGACCGGGCCGGTCGGGCGGCGGCTCAACGCCGGCCTGGAGGCGCCGACCCAGCGGTCCAAGGACTTCAAGGGGTCTGCGATCCGGTTGGTGAAACGGCTTACGCCGCAACGTGTGCCGACCGCCATCGTATTGCTGATCGGCATCGTCGGGATCGCGATCGGCGTCGTCGGCCCGCTCATCCTCGGACATGCGACGGACCTGTTGTTCAGCGGTGTCATCGCCCACCAGCTGCCGGCGTCCATCACCAAGGAACAGGCCGTCGAGGCGGCCAGGGCCCGCGGGGACGGCACCTTCGCCGACCTGCTGTCGGGGATGAACGTCGTCCCCGGCCATGGCGTCGACTTCGCCGCCGTCGGCCGCACGCTGCTGCTGGCACTGGGCCTGTATCTGCTTGCATCCCTGATGCTCTGGATTCAGGCACGTCTGCTCAACGTCATCATCCAGCGCACCATGGTGGCGCTGCGCGCCGACGTCGAGGCCAAGGTCCACCGGCTGCCCCTGTCGTACTTCGACTCCCGGCAGCGCGGCGAAGTGCTGAGCCGCGTCACCAACGACGTGGACAACATCCAGACCTCACTGTCGATGACGATCAGCCAGCTGCTGACCTCCGTCCTGACCGTGGCTGCCGTGCTGGTGATGATGGTGTTCATCTCACCGTTGCTGGCGTTGATCACCGTCCTCACGGTGCCGCTCTCGCTGTGGGCCACCCGCACGATCGCGCGTCGCAGCCGCGACCAGTTCATCGCGCAGTGGCGCAACACCGGACGGCTCAACGCGCACGTCGAGGAGACCTACAGCGGATTCACGGTCGTCAAGACGTTCGGCCACCGCACGCTCGCCGAGGACAAGTTCCGCGAGCTGAACGGCGACGTCTACAAGGCCAGCTTCGGGGCCCAGTTCCTATCCGGTCTGGTGTCCCCCGCGACGACGTTCGTCGGCAACCTGAGCTACGTCGGCGTCGCCGTCGTCGGTGGCCTGCAGGTCGCAACCGGCCAGATCACGCTCGGCCACATTCAGGCCTTCATCCAGTACGTCCGCCAGTTCAACCAGCCACTGACCCAGGTGGCCGGGATGTACAACACCCTGCAGTCCGGAATCGCCAGTGCGGAACGCGTATTCGACCTGCTCGACACCGACGAGCAGACACCCGATCCGCCAGGTCCCGTCGCCGAGCGGCATGGGCCGGGACGGGTGGAGTTCGAGCACGTCGACTTCGAATACCGTCCCGGCACCCCGATCATCGAGGACCTGTCGCTGCTCGCCGAACCCGGCAGCACCGTGGCGATCGTCGGTCCGACCGGGGCGGGCAAGACCACGCTGGTGAACCTGCTGATGCGGTTCTACGAGGTGGACTCGGGCCGCATCCTCATCGACGGCGTCGACATCACCTCGATGAGCCGCCACGCGCTGCGATCCAGCATCGGCATGGTGCTGCAGGACACCTGGCTGTTCGGCGGCACCATCTACGACAACATCGCCTACGGGCGACCGGACGCCGACGAGGACCAGGTCATCGCGGCGGCGCGGGCCGCGCACGTCGACCGGTTCGTGCACACCCTGCCCGGCGGCTACCAGACCTTGATCTCCGACGACGGCGGCAACATCAGCACCGGCGAGAAGCAGCTGATCACCATCGCCAGGGCGATACTCGCCCAGCCGAGCCTGCTGATCCTCGACGAGGCCACCAGTTCGGTCGACACGCGCACCGAGCTCCTGATCCAGCAGGCCACCGCCGAGCTGCGCAGGGACCGCACGAGTTTCATCATCGCGCATCGGCTTTCGACCATTCGCGACGCCGACGTGATCCTGGTGATGGAGGCGGGCCGAATCGTCGAGCGAGGCAGCCACGATGAACTGATCGCCCGCCGCGGTGAGTACTGGTCGATGACGCAGGCGTGATTGAGCGGTCTTACGCGCCGAATTCTGCGTCTGGGTCGCGATCGGCGATCGACCACGACCGTCGTGCAGAACTCACGGGACCATCAAGCGGTGTGCTCAATGCCAATCTGCAAACGGGCGCACCCGGTTCGGGCAGGATGACGCAATGAACACGCCCACGGCCCCCAAGACGGTGCACACCTTCTGCAGGTACTGCCTGGCGTCATGCGGTATCGAGGTGACCGTCGACGGCAACACCGTCACCAAGATCGCGCCCGACAAGCAGAACCCGCACAGCTGGCATGACTTCTGCGCCAAGGGCCGCACCGCCAACCAGCTCGTCGAGCATCCGCGCCGGATCCTCAATCCGATGCGCCGCGTGGGTGATTCGTACGTCGAGACCTCTTGGGACGAGGCCATCGGGGACATCGCAACCCGCATGAACGCGCTGATCGACGCCGGCGGCCCCGACTCCATCGGGGTGTACTACGGAAACCCGGCGGGCTTCTCGTCGTCGAACATCATCTTCATGAACGGCTGGCTGGACGCCATCGGCACGCACAGCCGCTACTTCGTCGGCTCGGTCGACCAGAACGCCATGCACGTCGTCTCGGAGGCGATGTACGGGTCCCAGCTCATGTCGCCGGTGTCCGACGTCGACGACTGCGACTACTTCCTGCTGGTGGGCACCAATCCCGCCGTCAGCGCCTGGAACTGGCTGGAGACGGTGCCCGGCGGTTGGCGGCGCGCCCTCGATCGCCAGAAGGGCGGCGCCACACTCGTGGTGGTCGACCCGGTACGCACCGAATCCGCTCAGCGGGCCGACATCCACCTGGCGGTGCGGCCCGGCCAGGACTGGGCGCTGCTGCTCGCGATGGTCAAGGTGATCCTCGACGAGGGGCTCGAGCACGAGGAGGACTGCCGCGATCTGGCCACCGGCCTTCCCGGGTTGCGCGCCCTCGTCGGAGCGGCCGACCTCGAGGACCTTTGCGCCCGGTGCGAGCTCCCCCGACATCAGATCGAGGCGGTAGCACGCGACTTCGCCCGTGCCCGTGGCGCGATGGTGGTCACCCGCACCGGGGTCTCCCTACACGAAGCGGGCACCATCGCCGAGTGGCTCGGCCACGTTCTCAACGTCATCACCGGCCGGATGGACCGGCCCGGCGGTCGCCGATTCGAACGCGGATACGTCGACGCGCTGCGGATGTTCGACCTCGCAAAGCAGCCCGCCCACCTGAGCAGGCTGCGGGGCCGCGACATGATCGCGGGCGCCCACGGCCTCGCCGAGCTGCCCGAGGAGATCACCACGCCGGGAGACGGCCAGATCCGCGCCTTGGTGATCAACTCCGGCAACCCTGTGGTGTCCGGACCCGACGGCGCGAAACTCGATGCGGCCCTTGAACAATTGGATCTGTTGGTGGCCGTCGACTTCGTGCAGCGCGAGAGCCACCGCCACGCGCACTGGCTGTTGCCCGCCGTGCACTGGCTGGAACGCAACGACCTGCCCGCGTTCACCAGCAGCATGCACGACGAGCCGTTCGTGCAGTACGGAATCAAGGCGGTCGAGCCGCCACCCGGTGCGCGCGAGGAGTGGCGTATCTGGATCGACCTCGCGATCGCGATGCGCAGGCCACTGTTCGGGGCGAAGGGCGTCAACTCGTTCATCTCGGCGACCCGTCGGATCGCGCGGGTCAGCCGTCGACCGGGACTGGAGTTCAGCCCGCACTGGATCGACCGTCTGCTGATCGCCACGTCGCGGAAGATCAACGGCCGCAAGCTGAAATGGCGCGACCTGGTCGACAACCCACACGGCCTGGTGCTGGGGCCGCGGGAGTTCGGGCACTTCAGGGATGCGCTGCGCACCGACGACAAGTTGGTACACGTCGCGCCACCGGAGTTCGTCGCGCGTGCGCGCGAGCTGCTGGCCGCTTCGAGTCCGGTGGCGCCCGAGGGCTATCCGTTCACCCTCGGCAACCGGCGGCGCAGACATTCGATGAACTCGTGGCTCAACGAACTGCCCGGCCTGCATCCAGGGGGCAAGCACAACGAGGTGTTGATCAATCCGTCCGACGCGGCGGCACTCGGCATCGGCGACGGTGACAGGGTGCGGGTGTTCTCCCCCGTCGGCTCCGTCGAGCTCGACGCGTCATTGTCGGACGGACTGCGTCGCGGTCTGGTGGTCGTCGACCACGGCTGGGGCTCGAGGATCTTCGACCCACGCGGCGGGCGCGAGCCGCAGTCCTTCGGCGTCAACCGCAACCTGCTGATCGACGGCGAATCCATCGACCCGCTGTCGCAGACGTCGACGCTGAGCTCGTCCTACGTCGGAGTCGAGCCCGTCGCTACCCGTGCGATCTCGGCGCGCTGAGTCGCGAACATCGCGACCGAACGCGCCGAAATCGCAAGGGGGGGCTAGAGTTCGGGGCCCTCGGCGCGCAGGTCGTCGACCTTCGACATCGCGTCGCGCAGCTTGCCGAGCCATTCGTCGGTGTGCTCGCCGACGAGCCGAACCGACCACACCAGGGCGTCGGAGCGCGATCGCGCCACGCCGGCGTCGACCAGCGTGTCGAGCACCTGACGCTCGGGCTGGCGCAGACGCGTCATCACCGGAACGGCGATGTGCGTGAACAGGATTCGTTCGCCTGCGACCTCGACTCCCCAGGCGACCTTGCGGCCGTAGCGGTGCTCCGCCTCGTCGGCGATGCGCATGCGCTCCGATCGTGTCTCCTCACGAAAGCGTGCGGCCCGACCCGATGCGCGCGCGTCGCTCTCCTCCCCTTCGGAGCCGTCGGGTTCGGCGAGGTGGCCGACGACGGTGATCTCCTCACGATCGACGACGACCGTCGGATCGCCCGAGAACCAGCTCTCGGGCAGGCGTCCGGCGATCCACTCCGACGCGTCGCTCGCGTCGGGCTGCTGTGACTGATGCCAGCCGCCGGGGCGGCCGCGGTGATGTTGTTTCATGATTACATGATTACGCTGTTACAGCGCTTCCGGGGCAAAATTCACCTAGGGCGAACGCGCGACGCCGTCAGCGCAACTTGCGAGCCAGCGCCAGACCACCGCCGACGACCATCGCGATCAGGAGCAGGATCGCCCATCCCGCACCGGCGAGCGCCCACACCACACCGACCGCGATGATCCCCGGCGAAGCCACGAACAGGACCATTCCCGGGTGTTGCTTGACGACCTCGAGGGCACTACGCGCCCGCGCCGGGTCGATTTCTTTGGACATCTACCCAGCATGCCAGGCCACGAGGCTCGCCGACGGCGAGACGACGCTGGACTTCGACCGGTTGCCATAGTCTTCCTGCGAGACTTGGTGGACACGCCGCAATCGAGCCGAGGAGCGAACGGTGACTGGACCTGGACCTGGCAGCTGGCAACCGGACCCCGAGGGCCGCTACGACTATCGCTGGTGGGACGGCCAGGGCTGGTCCGACCAGGTGTCCCATCAGGGCCAGGTCGGCAGGGCGCCGCTCGGCGGGGCGCCACCTCAGGCACAACAGCAGACGCCGAGCCCCCAGGCGTCGGTCCATGGCGACCCCGGCCAACCCGCCGGTGACGGCTTCGCGGGCATCAGCGGCGACCTGGTCGACGGGCGGTTCAGCGAGAAGGAGGCCAAGCCGATCGCGAACCAGAACGCGAAGCTGCTGCGCGTGCGCCTCGGCGAGCCGTTCATGGCGCGCCAGGGCTCGATGGTCGCCTACCAGGGCAATGTCGACTTCGCGTTCGAAGGCGGCGGTGCGGGCAAGTTCCTCAAGAAGGCGCTGACCGGCGAGGGTCTGCCACTGATGCGCTGCCAGGGTCAGGGTGACGTGTTCCTCGCCGAACAGGCCCACGACGTACATCTGCTGAACCTGACGAACTCGGGCCTGTCGATCAGCGGAAAGAACGTGCTCGCCTTCTCCGCGAACCTCGACTGGAACATCGAACGGGTCAAGGGCGGCAGCATCGCGACGGGTGGACTGTTCAACACCACGCTGCGCGGCACCGGCTGGGTGGCACTGACCACCGACGGCCCGCCGGTGGTGCTCGATGCCGCGGAGGCGCCGACGTTCGCCGACACCAACGCCGTGGTGGCGTGGTCGGCGAACCTGCAGACCCAGTTGAAGACCAGCTTCAAGGCGGGCGCGCTGATCGGCCGCGGTTCTGGCGAGGCGCTGCAGGTCGCCTTCCACGGCCACGGATTCGTCATCGTCCAGCCCTCGGAGGGCATCCAGATCCCGACGCAGTGACGCACACGTCGAGCAAGGTCTGGAGCGCGGAGGTCCGCGCGGGTTCCTACGGCGGCCATGACGGCCTCGTGTACGACGACGGCCCGTCGACGTTCGACGACCTGGTCGCCGGGACTGGGGTATGGACCGACCGGCCCTTCCTGGTCCACGGCGACCGGCGCATCACCTTCGCGGGGTTTCGCACCGCGGCCCATGCTGCCAGGGCGCACCTCGCCGGCCTTGGCATCGAATCCGGCGACCGCGTCATGGTATTCGGCTACAACAGCCCCGAATGGGTGGTGGCGCTGTGGGCGGTGTGGCTGTCGGGTGCCGTGCCCGTCCTGGCCAACCGATGGTGGAGCAGCGCCGAAATCGACCACGCCGTAGAGGTTCTGGCACCCCGGCACGTCCTGACCGATGCCGACCTCGCGGTCTCCGCCCCCAGCAGTGCCCTCGGCGACCTGCACGCGGCGTTCGACGCCGGAGACGCCGGTGACGTCGACGACTCCCCCGCACCCGACACCGACGCCGACGGCCCTGCCTTGATCCTCTTCACCTCCGGCAGCTCGGGGATGCCGAAAGCCGTTGAACTGTCGCGCCGCTCGGTGATCTGCAACCAGCACGACATCATGCAGCGGACCGGTCGGCTGCCCCATCTGCTCGACGACGACTCCACGCAGGTGGTCAGTCTGGCCACCACGCCGATGTTCCACGTCGGAGGGCTGTCGAGCCTGCTCACCCACTTCCTGACCGGCGGGAAGATCGTGATGACCGAGGGACGCTTCGATCCGGGCCAGATCCTCGCGCTCATTCAGCGGGAGGCCATTCAGATCTGGGGCGCGGTGCCCACCATGGCAATTCGCATCCTCGAACACCCCGACTTCGATTCGTTCGACCTGTCGAGTCTGAAGTCGTGGCCCCTGGGCGGAGCGCCCGTCACCACCGCACTGCTCGACCGGATCAGGGCCAAGCTGCCAAGGCTGCGCGAACGCGGACTGAGCAACACCTGGGGCATGACCGAGGCGGGCGGGTTCCTCACGGTGGCCGACGCGCGGGACCTGAGCCGTCATCCCGGAACCGTTGGCCGGCCCTACCCCGTCGTGGAGATCCGCATCGCCGACCCGGACGACGATGGGGTCGGCGAGGTGCTGGCCCGCTCGCCCACGGTGATGAACGGCTACGTCGGGGTCGATCCGGCAATGAACGCAGAGACCGTCGACGCCGACGGCTGGCTGCACTCCGGCGACCTGGGCCACCTCACCGAGGACGGTTACCTCTACATCGACGGCCGTAGCAAGGACGTCGTCATCCGAGGCGGCGAGAACATCGCCTGCCCACACGTGGAGGCCGCGATCGCCACGCATCCCGCCGTGGTCGAGGTGGCTGCGCTGGGGATCCCGCATCCCGACCTCGGCGAGGAGCTCGTCGCGGTGGTGGTGCACCAGGCCGGCGCCGAACCGCCGACCGCCGAGGACCTGACCGCTCACGTGACGGGCGTGCTGTCGTACTTCGCGATCCCCACGCGGTGGGAGATCCGCGCGCAGCCGCTGCCGACCCTGGCAGGCGAGAAGGTCGACAAGAAGTCGCTGGCGCGATCGTTCGGAGCGAGCTGAGGGACGAATTGAAGGGCCAAGCTACCCATACCCCCTATGGGTATATAGTGGTGGGCATGAGCGTCTTGTTGGAAGTGCATGGCATGAGCTGTGCGCACTGCGTCTCGTCGATCACCTCGGCCGTCTCGCCACTCCCCGGGGTTACGGCCGTCGACGTCGCACTGGCCACGGGCATGGTGCGCGTCGACGGCACGCCGGACGCCGAAGCCGTCGCTGCCGCAATCGAGGACGCCGGGTACGACGTCTTGCCACCTACATGAGCAATCTCACCCTGGCCGTCGACGGCATGACCTGTGCCTCCTGCGCAGCCCGAATCGAGAAGCGGCTCAACCGAATCGACGGAGTGCACGCGAGCGTGAACTTCGCGACCGAACAGGCATCGGTCGACTTCGGCGACGGCGTGACGGCCGACGACCTGGTGGCCGCGGTCAAGGCCACCGGCTACACCGCGACGGTTCATCGCCACGCGCACGCCCACGACGACGGATACCTGCCAAGGCTGGTCGGGTCCGCCGTGCTCAGCCTGCCGGTGCTCGCCGTGTCGATGGTCTCGGCGTGGCAATTCACCGGGTGGCAATGGCTGGCCCTGGCATTGACCACACCCGTCGTGGCGTGGGGGGCGTGGCCGTTCCACCGGGCCGCCGTGACAAATCTGCGCCACGGAGCGGCGACGATGGACACGCTGGTGTCCGTCGGCGTGCTGGCGTCGTTCCTCTGGTCGGCCTACCAGGTGCTCGCTGGAGACGCGCACCAGCACCTCTATCTCGAGGTCGCCGCGGTCGTCACCACCTTGATCCTCGCGGGCCGCTACTTCGAGGCACGGGCCAAGAAGCAGTCGGGCGCCGCACTGCGGGCGCTGCTGGACATGGGCGCCAAGGACGTTGCCGTCGTGCGCGATGGCGTCGAGCGGCGCATCCCCGTGGATCATCTCGCCGTCGGCGACGTGTTCGTCGTGCGACCGGGCGAGAAGGTCGCAGTAGACGGCGTGGTCACCAGTGGCGCCTCAGCCGTCGACGCGTCGATGCTCACCGGCGAGTCGGTGCCGGTGGAGGTCGGCATCGGCGACGAGGTGACCGGAGCGACGGTGAACGTCGGCGGGCTGCTGCAGGTCCGCGCGACGAGGGTGGGCGGGGACACCCAACTCGCCCAGATGGCACGACTGGTCGAGGACGCCCAGAGCGGCAAGGCCGAGGTCCAACGGCTGGCAGATCGGGTGTCGGCCGTCTTCGTTCCCATCGTGATCGCGCTGGCCGTGCTGACGTTCACGGGTTGGCTGCTGGCCTCCGGATCCGCGACCGCCGCGCTGACCGCCGCCGTGGCAGTCCTGATCATCGCGTGCCCGTGCGCGCTCGGTCTCGCGACGCCGACCGCACTCCTGGTAGGCACCGGTCGAGGCGCCCAGCTCGGCATCCTGATCAAGGGTCCGCAGGTGCTCGAGTCAACCAGACGCGTCGACACCGTCGTGCTCGACAAGACCGGCACCGT
>NZ_JBOGDD010000054.1:0-3586 GCF_050701675.1 Mycobacterium sp.
CTCCAGCTGTGTCCCGACTTACACGTTGTGGTTCGCGGTCGAGCAAGGAACCAGGGTCGAGGGTAGACCGTGTCTCAACGCGCGCCCAAGTCGCTCCCTCACTCAGATGCGCCGCGGTCGGCGGCGCTCAAGTCAGGGTGGCACGATAGCGCCCCATCGCCCTTGCAGAAGACCGGTTCCGTTCGGGCGATCCCCGATGAGGGGCCGGCGGGCGCGGAAGACGCAGCCACCGGACGGCGTGTCGAGCGCAGATGGGCCCACCATGGCGAGGTTCTTTCTGACCAAGTGGCGCTCCGATTGAACGCCGCGTGGGATCGAACCTACGAATGTGATGGGGAACACGTCTTGGCCTCAAGCGCACGTCCGCTTTCGCGGTGCGCAGACCGCGTCGTCCTGTGACGCCACCTTATCGGTACGAGATCCGTTGCCGCGCAACGAAGCGGGGCGGGTCATTGGGATGCTGCTCCACGTCATCAACGAGTTTCCCTTCCCCGATGCCACCGGAGAACGTGTGCAGGAGCTGCCGCGGGCGGGTCGCCGCGGCGGCTTCGACGCGACCGCCATAGGGTTGTCCGAATCCTGACGATGTTAGGCAGAACCGCCACTGGTCGGCTCGGTGCCGATGGACCAACATCACTTTGATGGATAGCCACCGCGTCGCAGTCGTGGCTCTCGACGGTGTCACTGCGCTGGATCTCGCGATCCCTCTGGACGTCTTCACGGTGGAGCCAGGTCTTCCGTATGACGTGAGGGTCTGTGGGATAGCGGACCGCGTCACGGCTTCATCCGGCCTGATCATGGCGATCGACCACGGGCTGGACACCATGGACGAAGCCGACACCGTGATCGTGGCTGGTTATCAGCCCGTCCAGCGCCCCGTCCCTGCTCCCGTGCTTGATGGGCTGGTTACTACTCTGGCGCGAGGCGCCAGAGTGGCGTCGATCTGCACCGGCGCATTCGCGCTGGCGGCCGTCGGCCTTCTCGACGGTCGACGGGCCACCACACATTGGCAGCATCCCGGGGAACTGGAGGCACAGTTTCCCTTCGTGCAGATCGATCGGGATGTCCTGTACGTCGACAATGGCAGCGTGCTGACCTCAACGGGCATGTGTTGTGGCATCGATCTGTGCTTGCATCTGGTGATGCGCGATCTCGTTGCGGCCACAGCGAACCGGGTGGCGCGCGCGTTGGTGGCCCCGCCCCATCGCGAGGGTGGCCAGGCGCAGTTTGTTCCCGCGGCCGTCGCTATAGTCGGGGACTCGTCGTTAGCAGCCACGCGCGCATGGGGATTGAACCATCTCGCCGATCCGATCACCGTGTCAGAAATGGCCAAGCAGGCCCGGATGTCGGTGCGGACCTTCATGCGACGCTTTACCGACGAGACGGGTACCACTCCGTTGCAATGGCTGGTTAACGCGCGCATCACTGCCGCACGGGAACTGCTTGAAACTACCGACTATTCGATTGACCGGGTCGCCCAAGACTCAGGGCTGGGGTCGGCTGCGAATCTTCGGCTGCATTTCCGTCGCAGCCTGGCCACGACCCCGACGGCGTACCGACAAACCTTCTCGTGCGACTACGACAGCGCAGCGGCGGTCTAAGCCAAGTGGGCGCGGCGGTCATCGGGCCAGCCCGGGAAGTCGGTCGGCGCCGGCCGACCGTGGGCACCCGCGTGCGGCTTGCTTACCGCGTGTGGTCGGGAGCGCACTGAACGTACTCGTCCGAAAATGAGGCGTCAACGTTCCAGTGGGCCGATGGCGAACATACAAATCACAGCGATGGACACCGAGTGGGCAGTGGCGATGAGTATTCAGGCGCACATTTGTGGCGCGATCATCGATGCGGCGGCGTCCATCCCAGCGGTGGACCGTACGGCGGCCATTCCGGTGATCGCCGCGGGCGTTGGGCGCACCACGGTGGTCATTGGCCTCGGCACGATGCGGCGTTGACGATCACGCGGAACGTTCCTGCCCGGAGTGGCCGCGCGAGCCCGACGGCGCGGTGGAAGCGATCCACGGGCAACGCAGGAGGACTCGATGACCGAGCAGGCGGCGCTGCGTCCCCCGGGGAGCAGAGGCCTGGGGGTTAATGCTGCCCTGATCATCGTGTGTCAGAGCATGCAGGCCTTCGCGTTTGGCGCCGTGGCCCTTTTTCTGCCACTGATCCGTGCCGATGTAGACATCACGTTTTCCCAAGCCGGGTCTTTGGCCGCTGGGGGAACGTTGACCTATGCGTTGATGCAGGTTCCTGCTGGGATCCTCGCCGACCGCATAGATCCCAAGATCCTGTTCATCGTTGGGCTGGTCGGCGCGAACGTGTTGTCGCTGATCTTCGCGATGCTCGATGACTACGAGGCGCTGTTGGTGAACCAGGCGGCTTCGGGGGTGTGCCGCGCTCTCGTGTTCGTCCCAGGTCTGATCCTGATGCAAGGACAATTCCGGTCGGATCGCAAGGCCATGGCGATGGGGCTCTACGTGGCCGGTGGATTTTCGTCCAACATCTTGTTGAACGCGTTCGGCCCGCTGTTGGTGGGATCTATGGGTTGGCGCTGGCTGTTCGTGGTGTTCTCGATCAGCGGGCTCCTGGTCTTGATCATGTTCGCCGGCCTCGGAGATTCCGGTCGTCGCCGCCCGCACGCCGAGACGCCCGCAGGTGTGACGTTGGTGACTGTGTTGAGGCACCCGGTGGTTTGGTTGACCGGTTTCATCCAGTTCGTCCGCCTCGCGGTGGCCACCGGCACGGCATTCTGGTTGCCGAGCCTGATAGTCGAGGACAAGGGCTACTCGTTGCTCACCGCGGGCGTCGTGGTCGCCGTCGCAGCTGTGTTGACTGCCCCCTCGAACATCATCGGCGGTGTGCTCTTCGATCGGCTCGACAGGCCTCTAGCGGTCATCGCATCGTCCCTGTGCGTCATGACCGCCACTTTGGCGGCGATTCCTCACGTTGATCAGCTAGCGCCTCTGGCGGTGCTCGTCGCGGCCAACGCCGTGTGCAACCAGCTGTTCTTCGGTCCGCTGTTCGCGCTTCCCCCACGACTCCTGGGGTCAGAGAACACCGGGATGGTGTCGGGTTTCGGCAACCTGTGTGCCAACCTAGGCGGCTTCGCGTTCTCGTTCGGGCTCGGGGCGATCAAGGATGCCACTGGCTCATTCGACGTCGGACTGTACGTGTTAGCGGGACTCTGCGTCGCGGGCATGGCGGCCACGGCCACGCTGACCCGGCAATTGCGACCATTGTCGGCTTAACAGAAGTGCACCGCTCCGAGCGGTTCTCGAATTGACCGCCCTAGGACGTTGCCGACGACCGGCCGGCCAGCTCGGCGCCGATCTGCTATGGGTGAATGCGGGAGAAGTCACCGACGAAGAACTCGGTCTCCTCGCGCGCCACGGCGGGGCCATCGTGTGCACCCCGGAGATCG
This sequence comes from Mycobacterium sp., assembly GCF_050701675.1. Classification (GTDB taxonomy): domain Bacteria; phylum Actinomycetota; class Actinomycetes; order Mycobacteriales; family Mycobacteriaceae; genus Mycobacterium. The sequence goes on from NZ_JBOGDD010000054.1 coordinate 3,419, forward strand.
AGGGCGCCCAGATGACCTTCGCCCCCGTTGCGAATCGGGTGCTGCGACAGGGTGTCCCGGTGGCCTTCGGCCCGACGTCCCCGCAGTGCTCAACGGCGACATGATCGCTCAGTTGCGCATCGCCCATGTCTTGATGCGCTCCTACGACGGCCGACGCCAGCGTGACGC
>NZ_JBOGDD010000055.1:0-5964 GCF_050701675.1 Mycobacterium sp.
TCGGCCTTGCGCTGTTGGGCGTCGGCTACTCGGGTGGCCTCGGGTCTCCGTTCGCCCATCAGGTGCAGGCGTTCCTGGACGCCGACGGCACGCCGCTGCGCAACGTGCACAAGCTCGAGCCGTTGATCCGGCTGCCGCTGGTGCTCGGCCTCGCGCACCTACTGGGCCGCGTCCCGCTGCCGGGCAGCACGCCGCGGCGCGAGTGGCTGCAGGTCTACGCGCACCCAGAGCGCGACAAGCGGGTCGCCGTTGGGGCCGTCGCCCTCGTCGCACTAGTGGTGGCGACGTCGCTGGCCTGGACCGGACGTCTCGATCCGCCTGGCTCGTTCACGGCGATCCCGCAGTACTGGCATGACGCGGCGAACTGGCTCGACCAGCACAACCGAGCGCCGGGCGGCGAAGCCACTGGCCGGGTGCTGGTAGTTCCCGGCGCGCCGTTCGCGACGCAGGTGTGGGGCAACAGTCACGACGAGCCGCTGCAGGTGCTCGGCGCCAGCCCGTGGGGGGTGCGCGACTCAATCCCCCTGACACCGTCTGCGACGATCCGCGCCCTTGACTCGGTGCAGCAGTTGTTCGCCGCCGGCAGGCCGTCGGCCGGTCTCGCCGATACCCTTGCCCGGCAAGGAATTTCATACCTAGCGGTGCGCAACGACCTCGACCCCGAGACGTCGCGGTCCGCGCGTCCGCTGCTGGTGCACCGGGTCTTGGAGAACTCGGGCGGACTGACCAAGGTGGCGCAGTTCGGCGATCCGGTGGGCCCTGGCACCCTGAAGGGGTTCATCACCGACAGCGGGCTGCGGCCGTCGTATCCGGCGGTGGAGATCTACCGGGTCGGCGGCGCAGGGGTCGATGCGCCAGAGCCCATGCACCCGTATCTGACCGATGCCGGTGCCATGGCCCGCGTCGACGGTGGTCCCGAGTCGCTGCTGCGGATCGACGAGCGGCGCCGCCTGCTCGGCAGGCCGCCGCTTGGCCCGATGCTCCTGACGGCCGATGCCCGCGCCGCCGGACTGCAGGCACCCGTCGTCACCGTCACCGACTCCCCGGTGGCCCGCGAGACCGACTACGGCCGCGTCGATGACCACTCCTCTGCCATCCGTGCACCCGGCGACTCGCGAAACACGTTCAACCGCGTGATGGACTACCCGGCCGGAGGTGCCGACGTCGTCTACGGCCGTTGGCCCGGCGGGCGGGTGTCGGTGTCGAGCTCGGCGTCGGACTCCACGGCGCTGCCCAACGTCGCGCCGTCGACCGGCCCCGCCGCCGCGATCGACGGCGACCCCGCGACCAGCTGGGTGTCCAACTCGCTGCAATCGGCTGTGGGCCAATGGCTTCAGGTCGACTTCGACCACCCGATCGCCAACGCGGCGGTCACCATCACGCCCAGTGCCACCGCCGTCGGTGCGCAGGTGCGGCGCATAGAGGTCTCCACCGCCACTGGTACCAGCACCCTGCGCTTCGACGAGGCGGGCAAGGCGCTCTCGGCCGCGCTGCCGATCGGCGAGACCCCGTGGGTGAGGTTCACGGCCGTCGCGACCGACGACGGCTCGCCGGGAGTCCAGTTCGGCATCACCGACTTCACGATCACGCAGTACGACGCGTCCGGATTCGCCCAGCCGGTCAGCCTGCGTCACACCGTCGACGTTCCGGGCCCACCACCGGGTTCCGCCGTCGCACAGTGGGATCTGGGTCAGGAGTTGCTCGGTCGTCCCGGCTGCGCGGACGGACCCGACGGCGTGCGGTGCGCGGCGACGATGGCCCTGACGCCCGAGGAGCCGGTCAACCTGAGCCGCACGCTTTCGGTGCCCCAGGCCACGACGGTGATGCCAACGGTGTGGGTGCGGGCACGCCAGGGACCCAACCTCGCCGACATGATCGCCCAACCCGGCACTGCCCGCACGGGGGGCGACGCCGACGTCATCGACGTGCTCGGCTCCGCGTACGCCGCGAGCGATGGCGACCCGCGCACCTCTTGGACCGCGCCGCAGAACATCGTGCAGCACAGGACCGGTGCCAACCTGACCCTGAAGCTGCCAACGGCCACGAACGTCGCCGCGCTGCGACTGACGCCAAGCCAGTCGGAACTACCCGCGCACCCGACGCTGGTCGCCGTCGATCTCGGCGACGGCCCTCAGGTCCGCAGCCTCGACGCCGATGGCCCGCAGACCATCGATCTCAAACCCCGCGTCACCGACACCGTCAAGCTGTCGATCCTGGACTGGAACGACGTGATCGACCGCACTGCACTGGGTTTCGATCAGGTCAAGCCACCGGGGCTGGCCGAGGTGACCGCACTGGACGCTCGCGGCGCACCGATCGCCACCCCGGACGCCGCGCGCAACCGCGTCCGCCCGATCACACTGCCATGCGGCAAGGGCCCGATCATCGGCGTCGCCGGACAGTTCATCCAGACGTCGGTGAACACCACCGTCGGCGCGCTTCTGGACGGTGAACCCGTCGCCGCCAAACCGTGCCTGCAGGCGCCGATCGCGTTGCCCGCAGGCCAGCAGGAGCTGGTGATCAGCCCTGGCTCGGCGTTCGTCGCCGACGGCGTCCAGCTGGCCGGGCCACTCGCGGCGCAATTACCCACTGCTCCGAGGCTTCCCACGCAGATCATCCAATGGCAGGCCGACCACCGGGAGCTCGACGTCGCCGCCTCGGCCGCCCAGCGGGTGCTGGTGGTGCCCGAGAGCATCAACCCGGGCTGGACCGCCCGCCGCTCCGACGGCACTGCGCTGACACCGATCACCGTCAACGGGTGGCAGCAGGGTTGGGTCGTTCCCCCCGGCACCTCTGGAGCCATCACCCTCGACTTCGCCTCGAACACGACGTACCGCGTCGGCCTCTTCGGCGGACTTGCCCTGCTTCCCTTGCTGTTCCTGCTCGCCTTCCTCCCCGTCCGTCGGGCCCGACCACCTGGCGTGCCTGCCCGACCATGGCAGCCGGGGCCTATCACCGCGGGCGCCGCAGTGCTCGCCGTCGGGTTCCTCGTCTCCGGAATCGCTGGAATCGTGGTGGTGGGCGCCGCGATCGGCCTGCGCCGGCTGCTGCGGACACGGCCGGTCGTGTCGGACCGGGTCACACTCGGAGCCACCGCGGCCGGGCTGATCCTGGCGGGCGCCGTTCTCAGCAGGTATCCGTGGCGGTCGGTGGACGGGTACATCGGCCACGCCTGGGGCGTGCAGCTGTTGGCACTGATCTCGGTGGCCGCACTCGCAGCGTCGACGGTGCCGATGGAGCCGGTGGAGCACCGCCCAACGTGACGCCACTGCGAATTCCGTGTCGATTCTTCGCAGTGGTTTCACGTTCGGCGCGCGCAGAGGTCCCTACGATCGGTTGAGTGCCACACCTCAACACCGCACGGAGAGCCATCGACGTCGAGGACCTCGGCGTGACGCTCATGCACGAGCACGTCTTCATCATGTCCACCGAGATCATGGAGAACTATCCGGAGGGCTGGGGGAACGGCGCCAGGCGCGAGGCGGATGCGGTGGTGCGACTCAACGAGCTGAAGTCACGCGGCGTCGACACGATCGTCGACCTCACCGTCGTCGGCTTGGGCCGCTACATCCCCCGCATCGCCCGCATCGCGGCGCAGACGGAGTTGAACATCGTCGTCGCGACGGGCCTCTACACCTACAACGACGTCCCGATGTACTTCCGCTACCTGGGTCCCGGCGGTGAACTCGGCGGCCCGGAGATCATGACCGACATGTTCGTCCGCGACATCGAGCACGGCATCGCCGACACCGGCGTCAAGGCCGCAATCCTCAAGTGCGCCACCGACGAACCGGGCGTCACCCCTGGCGTCGAGCGGGTGCTACGGGCGGTCGCTCAGGCGCACCGCCAGACCGGCGTCCCGATCTCCACCCACACCCACGCCGCAACCCGCCGCGGTCTCGAGCAACAGCGGATCTTCGCCGAGGAGGGCGTCGACCCGACCCGCGTCGTGATCGGGCACTGTGGCGACACCACGGACATCGCGTATCTGGAGGAGTTGATCGCCGCGGGTTCCTACATCGGGATGGACCGCTTCGGCGTCGATGCGTTCCTCGGGTTCGAGGATCGGGTCGCCAGGTGGCGACGATGTGCGAGCGCGGCCACGCGGACAAGATGGTGTTATCCCACGACGCCTCTTGCTATTTCGACGCGCTGCCCGAGGAGACACTGCCCATCGCGCTACCCAACTGGCACTACCTGCACATCCACGACGACGTCATCCCCGCACTCAAACGACGCGGGGTCACCGAGGAACAACTCACCGCGATGCTGGTGGACAATCCCAGGGCGATCTTCTCCGCCAAGGGTGGGTACTGACCGGGGTCACTGCGCGACGGCGGGCTCTGGCGCATCACTGACCGAACTGTCCAGTGGCGTGATCGAGTTGCGCAACTCCCAGCGCCGCAGCGCATTTCGACATGGTGATTCGACGAGCGCATAGCTCACCGCCGCGATCGCGAAGCCGAACAGCAGCGTCAGCGCCAGCACCACCGGCATGTGGCCGTTGAACGGGAACTCCCCGATCACCGGGAACACCATCGCCAGTGCCGCGAGGTGCCAGACGAACAAGCCATAGGACCAACGACCGAGCGTCACCATCGGCGTACTGCCGAGCAGCCGGTGCGGGGTGTCCGGCCGGTCGAGCACCAGAGGCGCCAGCAGCGCGCCCGCGACCACCGCACCGAGCGACACCTTGATGAGGAACTGCCCAAGCGAGCCCGGCGCCAGACCCGCGGGACCGGCGATCGGGGACGCGGCCAACCCGTAGGCGCTGACCGCGACGACCGCCATCAGGACCCTGCGGCGCGCCAACCGGTGGGCCCACCCCACCGGGCTGACCGTCAGTTCGGCGAGCAGCATGCCCGCGGCGAACCAGGAGAAGTAGGCAGGCGGCCACGTCAGCGGGTTGACGCCGAACGGCACGGAGAAGGGGATCAGCCCCCACGCGAAGCTCGCGAGCGCGACGCCCACGATCGCCGGTATCCTCGCCCGCACCGGCAGCCTGCGGGCCAACAGGGCCAGAAACGGCAACGCGAGATAGAAGCTCACCTCGACCGACAGACTCCACATCTGCGTCAGCCCGGACGTCAGGGTCAGTGGCACGTAGATCTGGGTCAGCGTCAGATTGGCCAGCCACACCGTCAGATCGGCGTTGGCCTCGGGAAACAGCGTCAGGATCACCACCACCGCCACCAGGTAGCCGGGCATGATGCGCACGATCCTGGACCGCAGGTAGTGACCCGTCGGCGGGACGAGACGCAGGCCGCGCGCCGATGCGGCGTGCCCGCGCCACAGCAGGAATCCCGACAGCGAGAAGAACACCGCGACCGCGAGGTCGAACCGCCCGAGCAGCCTGCCGGTGCTCCAGGTCGTGTGCCCGGTCTGGAACGCCACGTGGGTGATCACCACGCCGATGGCGGCGCAGGCGCGCATGCCTTCGACGGCGGGCAGGAAACTCCGCCCGCCGGAAACACTTCCCGGGTCGCTGCGCTCCTGCCCGCCGGAGACACTTCCCGGGTCTGTCCCACTGCCACCCACGGCGACCAGTGTGCCCGATGACCTTGTCCTAAGCACCGGCCTCATCATCGGCTGTTAGGGTCGACACGGTTTGCCTCAGCTGCCTACGGGGCAGTTCAGGGCGTGGGTGGAGTCGTCTCGCGACGAGAAGGAGGCACGGTTTGAACCGCGCAGTGGCGCTGCGAATCGCGGCGTGCGGGCTCATGGGCCTCGGTGCCGCCCTCCTCATTGCGGCACTTCTGTTGTCGACGTACACCAAGAGCAAGATCGCCAAGATCCCGCTCGACATCGACACCACGCTGGTCAGCGACGGCTCGGGAACGGTCTTCGACCCCGCCTCGCTGTCCGGCACGAAGTTCGTGATCGACAAGAACGTGCCCGTCACGTTCCAGCAGCAGATCAGCGTCGAGGCGCCGTCGAACGCCGACGTCGTCACGCTGCAGGTGG
>NZ_JBOGDD010000056.1:0-4359 GCF_050701675.1 Mycobacterium sp.
GCCACACCTTTGGGCTCACCGGTGGTGCCCGAGGTGTAGATGATGTGGGCTAGATCGTCGGAGGATGGCGGCGGCACGGCTGTGCTGGGCCAGGTGTTCGCGGCGGGCAGGTCGGTGGTGGTGATCACCGTGATGGGGGCGGCGTCGGTGAGCATGAACTCGATCCGCGCCGCAGGCAGGGTGGGGTCGATCGGTAGATATGCTGCCCCGGACTTGAGCACCGCAAGAATTGCCACGATCGCGTCATCCGAGCGGGGCAAGATCAGCGCCACACACTCTCCCGCTCCGGCACCCCGATCAATGAGCCAGTGCGCCAGCCGGTTCGAATCCTCGTCGAGCTTCCGATAGGTCGTCGACCGACCCTCGAAGGTGACCGCCAATGCGTCCGGACAGCGCGCCACCCGCCCGGCGAACAGTTCAGGGATCGATGCCTCGGGCAGACGAGAGGTCAGCACGGACCGGTTCCCGATCTCATCGAGGTGGCCGTGCTCACACTCATCGAGGAGGTCTAGCGACGACAGCGGCTGTGCGGGATCGGCCGTCATGGCCGTGAGCGCCCGCCGCAACCGTCCGACCAATGCCTCGATGGTGCTCGATTCGAACACATCCGTGCGGTACTCGACAGTCCCGCCGATGCCCGCGGGATCACCGGCCGCGGTAAAGCGTTCGGCCAGCGAGAATGTAAGGTCCATGCGGGCCGATTGGGTGTCTGTTGATAGCAGCGTCGCCTGGACATCACCGAGACTCGGACCGTCGGCGAGCTCAATGACGTTTCCGGGGTAGTTCTGCCAGGCCAGCATCACCTGCACCAGCGGTTGATGTGTGAGTGACCGGGTGGGGTTGAGCCGCTCCACCAACAATTCGAAGGGCACGTCCTGGTTCTCGAACGCGGTCAGACTGCGCTGGCGCACTTGGGCCAGCAGTTCGGCCACAGTCGGATCGCCGGTGAGCTCGACGCGCAGTACCAGGGTGTTGACGAAGAGCCCGACCAGATCATCGAGCGCAGGGTCGCGGCGCCCGGCTATCGGAAACCCGACGGCCACATCCGAACTGGAACTGAGCTTGGCCAGCAGCACGGCCAGTGCGGTCTGCACCACCATGAAACTGGTCGCGTTGTATGCACGGGCCGCCTTGGCTATCTGCTGCTGCAGCTCAGCCGGCCAGTCCACCTCAACGCTAGCGCCGCGGTAATCGGCCACCGGCGGGTAGGGCCGATCCGTTGGCAATGCCAGCCGCTCCGGCAGCCCGGCCAAAGCGCCTTCCCAATACCCCAACTGCGTGGCCAGACAGCTCGTCTGGTCGTCAACGTCACCGAGCTGTGCACGTTGCCACAACGTGTAATCGATGTACTGCACCGCCAACGGCTTCCAATCGGGCGCCCGCCCCGCGCAGCGGCTCGCATACGCCACCGCTAGATCCCGAGTCAGCGGAGCAATCGATCCGCCATCACCGGCGACATGATGCATCACCGCCGCCAACACATGCCGGTCTTTGTCAGTACAGAACAGGCGTGCTCGCACAGGAATTTCGGCCGTCAAGTCGAATGGACTACCCACTGTCTCCTGGACAGCTTCATCGAGCCGACTTTCCGGCCAGCCGGTGGCATCGACAACCTCCCAGCCAAAGTCGGCGCTCTCCGCAGGTACCACCACCTGCTGCGGTGTTGCCTCCGGTGCGACGAACACCGTCCGCAGGCTCTCATGGCGAGTAATCACATCCGCCAGCGCCGCACCCAGCGCCTCGGCATCAACGGGTCCGTCCAGCCGCAACAGGGTGGGCATGTTGTAAATCGTTGAGGCACCCTGTAGCTGGTCGATGAACCACAGCCTGCTCTGCGCAAAGGACAGCGGCACCACCGCCGGCCTAGCGACGGCCACCAACGGATCCATCCCACCCAGACCCACAGCGATCCGCGGCGCCAAACCCGCCACCGTCGGCGCCTCAAACACCGCCCGAGCCGTCAGGGCCGTATCCAAACTGGCGTTGATGACGGCGATCAGACGCATCGCCGACAGCGAATCTCCTCCCAGGTCGAAGAAGGAATCGTCTGTTCCGACTCGTTCGAGTCCGAGGATTTGAGCGTAGATTTTGGCGAGGGCTTGTTCGGTTGGGCTCGTCGGGTCACGGTAGGCACCACCTGTGTATTCGGGTGTGGGTAGCGCTCGTTTATCAAGCTTGCCATTCGGGGTGAGCGGCAACGCCACCAGCACTACTGTTGCCGCCGGAACCATATAGGCGGGCAACCGCTCAGCCAGCGCCGCACGCGTTGCGGCCAGATCAACGGCCCCCGTGAGCGTCTCAGTAACATACGCCACCAGTCGTCTATCTCCGGGTTGGTCTCCGCGGGCAACGACCACCGCCTGCTCGACGCCGTCCAACTCAGCAAGTGCGCACTGGATTTCACCCAACTCGACACGGTAACCACGGATCTTGACCTGTTCATCAGCTCGGCCCAGAAAGTCCAACTGCCCATCCGCGCGCCAGCGCACCAGGTCCCCGGTCCGATACATCCGCGACCCCGGAGCCCCGAACGGGCACGCCACAAACCGCGACCCTGATAGCCCAGGCCGACGCCAATAGCCAACCGCCACCCCAGCACCGGCCACATACAACTCCCCGACCACCCCGATCGGCACCGGACGCAACCACCCATCGAGCACGAACAACGCCGCACCCGGCACCGGCGAACCGATCGGCACGGTGCCCAACCCCGGTGTCAGCGGGGCAGTCATCGTTACCCACATCGTGGTCTCGGTCGGGCCATACTGATTGATCACCCGACCGGGTGCCCACCGATCCACCAAATCCTCCGGACAGGCCTCACCACCGACCAACAAGGTGATCGATTCCAGGCCTTCGCTCGGTAAAGCTGTTGTTGCCGAGGTTGTTTGATGCAGAACGGTCACCTTTTCGGTGACGAGCAGGCCCCTCAATTCCTCTGGGGAGCGTGCTATCTCCTCGGGTACCACCACCAGCCGGGCGCCGTGTAGCAGCGCACCCCAGATCTCCCACACCGACACGTCAAAGGACAACGAATGCCACTGCGACCACACCTCCCCCGGACCAGTAGGTATCTCCGACGGCAGAGCAGTCAGCAACTGGGTCACGTTATGATGTGTCACTGCAACACCTTTAGGAACACCCGTGGTGCCTGACGTATAAATGACGTGCGCTAGATCATCAGCAGAGACCGGCGCAAGCCCGACGCTGGGTTGCGCCTGCACGCAAGCGTCGTTGACATCGATTACGGCCGCGCCATATCCCTCGAGCCGGGCCGCCAGTCTCGCGATGGTCAGCACCGCGATCGGGTATGTGTCGGCGAGTATGAGGTCCAACCGTGCCGGAGGCAGTGCGGGGTCGATCGGCAGATACGCTGCCCCGGACTTGAGCACCGCCAAGATCGCCACAACCGAATCAGCCGACCGCGGCAACAGCAGCGCCACACACTCGCCCGCCCGGCCACCACGATCAATCAACAGGTGCGCCAACCTGTTCGAAGCCTCATCAAGCTCCCGATACGTCAACGACCGCCCCCCGAAGCTGACCGCCACCGCATCCGGAGTACGTATGGCCTGCTGTGTGAACAGTGCAGGAATCGACACCGGCGTCGAGGGCTCAGTCAGAACAGCCCGGTTCCCGATCTCATCCAGGCGGGCATACTCAGCCTCATCAAGAAAGTTCAATGACGACAACCGCCGACCCGAATCAGCCGTCATAGCCCCCGACTCATCCCAGTAGCAAGAATATTCGCTGGAACCGGCTGCTGTTGCCCACCGAACTGTCCCCACGGCGGCAGATGCGCCCAGTCATCCAGTTCCATCAGAAACCCCCAGCCCTATGTGGCCCACGTACCAGTCTCTAGTCTGCGTCTGATAGTACAGCCGCAGATCGGGACGTGTGAGGCTTCGCGGCGCGTTTTCGCTGGTAGGAGCAGTTCCCGGTGCATCATTCACGATGGTGAAGACGAGAAAGACGCCCGCGACAACCGCTGGTTCGGCAGTAGACCATGACCGCGCGCAATGGCCTGGACGCGGGCTGATGGACCTGATTGCTCCACGGTTCTCCCGCTATGAGGCGGCCCGCAGCGCCGGTGCGATCCCGCCGGGTGTGATGACCAAGAACTGCTGGACGATGGCCGAATTTTTTTCGGCCACGTGGCCCGGACAGGCTGCAGCACTTGCCCTCCCGCGCCGACAGGAATGCCGACGACATCCGCGACTATGTGACCGGGCAATTGTCTGACCCGAAAGCGCTGCTGGTGGTCGACGAGACCGAAGATATAAAAGAGGGCGTGTCGCGGGAGCTTGTCAATCTAGCTTGCGTGGGCCCACTTCAGACGAACGTCGGCGGGGCGTCGGC
>NZ_JBOGDD010000057.1:0-3887 GCF_050701675.1 Mycobacterium sp.
ATCCCTGGCTCGTGTTCGCGCCCGCCGCCGTTATCGCCGTTACGGTGTTGTCGCTCTATCGGATCAGTCGCATCTTCGGGGACAGACCGTGACGATCCAGCAGCAGATACCAGCCACCGAGGGAACCCACGACACAAACGCGCCGGCGGTGCTGACCGTGGCGGATCTCACCGTGTCCTACGACGGCCACACCGTCGTCGAGAACGTCTCGTTCGAGGTTCCGCCCGGATCGACCGTCTCACTCATCGGCCGCTCGGGTTCGGGGAAGTCGACGATCGCCAACGCCATACTCGGCCTGCTCGATCCACACACGTCGCGGGTGCGCGGCAGTGTGCGTTTTCGCGGCGACGAGATCCTCTCGCTCCGCGCCAAGGAGCTTCGGCAACTCCGTGGCAGCGAGATCGGTTTCATCCCACAGGATCCCGGCAGCGCACTGAATCCGGTGCGGAGAATCGGCGCCCAGTTCGACGAAGTGCTGCGCCACGCGCAGCCCGGATCGAAGTCACACCGCCGCGATACGACACTGAAAGTCCTTGAGCGGGTGGGTCTCCCCGATCCGGCGCGTGTCTTCCGGGCATACCCGCACGAGCTGTCGGGCGGCATGCAGCAACGTGTCCTGATCGGCATGGCCATTCTGCTCGATCCTGGGCTGCTGATCGCCGACGAACCGACCTCGGCCCTTGACGTCACAGTCCAGAAGACGATTCTGGATCTGCTCGACGATCTGCGCAGCGACCTCGGTGTCAGCATCCTGTTGATCACCCACGACCTGTCGCTGGCCGCCGCGCGCTCGGATGCCGTCGTCGTGCTCAACGACGGCGCCGTCCAGGAGTACGGAACATCGACCCAGGTGCTTCGCCACCCGCGCTCCGACTACGCCCGTCAGCTCTATCGCGACGTGCCCGGCCTGCAGCTCGACAAGTATCGAGAGGTCAAAGCATCACGTCAACAACGCCTTACGGTCGATGTTGACGAACCCGCCCTGCGGGTCCAGAACCTGGTGAAGACCTTCGGCAGGGGACGCAACGCCCACGTGGCACTCGGCGGGGTCTCGTTCGCCGTCGCGCGCGGCACCACCCACGCCCTCGTCGGCGAATCCGGTTCCGGCAAGTCCACCGCCCTGCGCACGGTGCTACGCCTCGAGCCGCAGGACTCGGGGCACGTATTCCTCAACGGCGTCGAACTCACCGCGCGCGACCACCAGTCACTGCGTGAGGTCCGAAGAAATCTGCAGCTGGTCTACCAGAACCCGTTCACCTCGCTGGACCCTCAGTACACCGTCGCGAGCCTGATCGCCGAACCGCTCGGCCTGTACGGGGTCGGGTCCGCTCGGGAGCGCAAGGAACGAACTTTGGAACTCTTGCACGCCGTTGGGCTCGACGAACGGGTCGCCAAGGCCAAACCGTCCAAATTGTCTGGCGGCCAACGACAACGCGCGGCGATCGCTCGCGCCATTGCGCTCCATCCAGACATCCTTCTTCTCGACGAGCCGACGTCTGCGCTGGACGTCAGCGTGCAGGCACAGATACTGGACCTGCTCGTCTCGTTGCAGTCGGAGTTCGGGCTGACGTACCTGTTCGTGTCGCACGACCTGAGCGTGGTGCGGCAGTTCGCCGACACGGTGACGGTGCTGCGACAAGGTGCGGTGGTCGAATCGGGCCGCGTCGACGAAGTCTTCGAGAATCCGAAGGAGGCCCACACACAGCAGCTGCTCAGCTCCGTTCCGTGGCTGAACCCCACGTCCGCATGACAACCACAAGATGAAAGGCAGTTCCATGGCCAAGCGCTCCTACACACCTACCAGGCTCGGAAAGTTGTATCAGGGCGACCCGCTTCCCGTGGTCGTCGAAGCCACCACGTACTACCCCGCGGGCGCCGTGACGTTCGGTGTCGAAGGCCGGGCTCTGTTCGAGGACGGCAGCGATGCGCCGTGGGCCGGCGGCCCGACACTGCACGTGTTCGAAACCGCTTCGGGTCTGGAGCATCTGCGGTTCGACGCCTTTCCCGGCGAGGAGCATTACCACTACCTGACCCCGGGTGTGCAGAACCACTGGGTGGGGTACGACTCCGTCGCCGACGGGTCCTTCGTCGATTGGATCGTGGCTAGGATCAGGAGCAAGCTTCCCGAGCTGCTTCGGTTCGCCGGTGCCACCGCACTCGCCGATGAGGTCGACCCCGGCGTGATCGACTCGGTCATCAAGGGGGTCGAAGCCCACCTGCGCAGTCGCGATCTCCAGCTCGCGAAGTAGCGCTCGTCGCCACTGTGTACGGAATCGCCGAGCGCGGTGCTGATCTCATCCGGCAGGGCAGCACGAACTAAGTCGCGCCCCCGGCCCACGAAGACGCTCCTGGGGCGTTCGACATCGGGACGGGTGGCCGGGATGCCGGACAGGGGCCAGGAATCCTTGAACGCGATGATGCTCGACCCGCGACCTCGTTGCCGAGAGCCGCGGACTGCCACGCGCCTACTGTGTGCCAACACAGCCAAGATGCCAGGGGCTATATCGCTCGATAGGACCGGTAGTGCCGTCGCGCGGCTACGATCGAGCAATGTCCAGCATCGGATGCCGCGGACTTCTCCGCGCTGGGGCGCGATGCGCACGACCAGAATGCGTACCCGCGCGCCGGTGCCCGGCCACTGCTGCGATGACCGCGTCGGGCCCGTCGTGACGGCACACGTCCCTCGTCCAAGCGTCGGGCCGACGGCGCCCGGCACGCTCAGGACTACCACCGTGCCGGGCAGTGTCAGCGTCCGCGACGTCGTCGAGCTGCGGCACCTCCAGGCGACTTTGCTCGCAGGCGAGGCGGGGCTCGACCGCCGAGTGTCATGGGCGCACGTGAGTGACGCCTTCGACCCGTGGAACTGGCTGGAGCCGGGCGACCTCGTGCTGACGTGCGGCTACATCGTCCCGGAGGAGCCGTCGGCGCAGGTGCGCTTCGTGGAGAACATGGTCGAGGCTGGGCTGAGCGGCATCGTGATCGGCGAGGACGAGCGCCGTCCGCACCTCTCCGACGAGATGCTCGCGACGGCGGACCGTCTCGGGTTCCCGGTCATCGACGGCGCGCACGCGGTCAGCTTCGCGCAGTACGTGCGGTTCATCGCCGCCGCCAACGCCAGGGGCGAGGACCAGTCGTTCACCCAGATCGCCCGAGTGAACGGCGAGGTGATGGCGAGCCTGCGCGAGACGCTCGCGGGCACCGAGTTCGTAGACCGCCTCAGCCGTGTGGTGAGCTGCAGACTGCACGTCGTCGACCCCGAGATGTGGGAGCCGCTGATCCGCGGCGGCGATACCCCCGACCGCGCGTGGAAGGTCGCCTACGACGCGGAGGTCCGCCGCTCCTCCGGACGCGCGCCGTTCGTGATGAACCTGACTGTCGGCGACCGGACGGCCCTCACCATGCCGATCCCCAGCGAGCGCTCGGCCTGCCTCATCGCCTTCCCTGAGGGCGATTCGATGCCCCGGCTCGCGGTCCTGCAGCAGATCGCTGCCGCATGCGCGCTGGAGATCGGCCGCGTCGATGCGGCGGTGGAGCGCTCCCGCCGGTCCGGCGCCGGGCTGCTGAACGACGCGCTGAATGCGCGGCTCGAGCCGGCGGTCCTGACCGCGCTCTTCCACGGGCGCCGCCTGCAGGGCGACCTGCGCGCGCTGGCCGTCGACGGTCGGCCTGCCTCGATCGACAGGCTCGCGCGCAGATGGCTGATCCGCGGCATCCCGTTCCTGCTCGGGGAGATCGGCCAGGTCGCCGTCGCGGTGGTCCGGGCCGGAGACGTCCCGCAGGCGGACTTCGAGGAGCGCACCACGCTGGAACGGTGGCGCGCCGGGCTGAGTGACCCGTTCGTGGGGACCGGCAACCTCGGCGATGCCGTCCGCCAAGCGCGGTGGGCG
>NZ_JBOGDD010000058.1:0-5936 GCF_050701675.1 Mycobacterium sp.
GTCCCCGACGTGTGGGAGGCGGTGGTCTCGGCGTTCCGCGACTACGGCTACCGGCGGCTGCGGGCCAAGGCGCGGCTGAAGTTCCTGATCAAGGACTGGGGCATCGAACGCTTTAGGGAAGTTCTCGAAAGGGAATACCTGAAGCGAGCACTCATCGACGGGCCCGCTCCCGAGCCGGTGACCCGCCCCATCGACCACGTCGGTGTGCAGAAACTCAAGAACGGCCTGAACGCCGTCGGCGTTGCCCCAATCGCGGGCCGTGTCTCTGGCACGATCCTCTCGGCCGTCGCCGATCTCGCCGAGGCCGCCGGCTCGGACCGAATCCGGTTCACGCCGTACCAGAAGTTGATCATCCTCGACGTTCCCGACGAGAAGCTGAGCGAACTGACCGTTGGCCTGGACGCGCTCGGACTGCCGTCGCGGCCATCGCACTGGCGCAAGAACCTGATGGCCTGCACCGGCATCGAGTTCTGCAAGCTCTCCTTCGCCGAGACCCGCAATCGGTCCCAGGCGCTGGTGCCCGAGCTGGAGCGGCGGCTCGAGGACGTCAACGCACAACTCGACGTTCCGGTCACGATCAACGTCAACGGATGCCCGAACTCGTGTGCCCGCATCCAGGTCGCCGACATCGGGTTCAAGGGCCAGATGGTCGACGACGGCGACGGGCCCGTCGAGGGTTTCCAGGTCCATCTAGGCGGCAGCCTGGGCCTGGACAGCGCCTTCGGCCGCAAATTGCGTCAACACAAGGTGGTTTCCGCCGAGCTCGGCGACTACATCGAGCGTGTCGTCCGCAACTTCGTGAAACAACGCGAGGACGGAGAGCGTTTTGCTACCTGGGCGGTAAGGGCAGACGAGGCGGACTTGCGATGAGCGCTTGCGCGAAGAGAGTTGATTTGCGATGAAGCGCTGGTGCGAAGAGCGGACGGAAGAGGTGACTCCATGACAGACGTGATGACCGAGACCGGCCTGATCGAGCTGGCCGAACGTGGCGCGGACGAACTGGTCGGTGCGGGTGCCGAGGAGCTCCTGCGCTGGACCGAGGAGCACTTCGCCGGCGAGTACGTCGTGGCATCGAACATGCAGGATGCGGTGCTGGTGGACTTGGCCGCCAAGGTGCGCCCGGGTGTGGACGTCCTGTTCCTCGACACCGGCTACCACTTCGTCGAGACCATCGGCACCCGTGACGCCGTCGAGGCGGTCTACGACATCAACGTCGTCAACGTGACGCCGGAGAACAGCGTCACCAAGCAGGACGAACTGCTCGGCAAGGATCTCTTCGCGCGCGACCCGGCCGCCTGCTGCCGGATGCGCAAGGTCGAGCCGCTGGGCAAGGCGTTGAAGGGCTACACCGCCTGGGTCACCGGCATTCGTCGCGTCGAAGCGCCGACGCGCGCCAACGCGCCGCTGATCAGCTTCGACAAGGCCTTTGGCCTCGTCAAGATCAATCCGATCGCGGCGTGGACGGACGAGGACATGCAGTCCTACATCGACGCCAACGACGTGCTGGTCAACCCGCTGGTCTTCGAGGGTTATCCGTCGATCGGCTGCGCGCCGTGCACCGCGAAGCCGGTCGAGGGAGCAGATCCCCGCAGCGGTCGGTGGGCGGGCCAGTCGAAGACGGAGTGCGGGCTGCACGCGTCGTGACGATGCGCCCTCCCCCGCCGGAGACCCTGATCCTCGCCGCCCACGGCAGCGCGGATCCCAGGTCCTCGGCCGTCGCCGAGGCTCTTGCCGGGAGGATCCGGCGGTTGCGCACTGGACTGGACGTTCACGCGACGTTCCTGGAGCAGTCCACGCCATTCGTCGGTGACGTGCTCGCCGACGTCGCCCGTCGCAGCGCCACCGCCGTGGTGGTGCCGATGCTGCTCGCGAACGCCTTTCACGCAAGGGTCGATCTTCCCGCGGTGATCGAGGCGTCGGGTGCGTCCGTCCGGACGGCCGAGGTGCTCGGCGAGGACCCCGCGCTCGTCACGTTGCTCGGCAGGCGGTTGGCTGAGATCGGTGCATCCGCCGACGAGCGGGATCTCGGGGTGATCGTCGTCGCCGTGGGCACCTCGAAGGCGGCCGCGAACACCCGAACGGCGACGCTGGTCCCCGCTCTCGCCGCGCGGACGCGGTGGGCGGGGATCGAGGTGGCGTTTGCCACCGGTCCACACCCGACGGTGGCGGAGGCTGCGGTCCGCCTGCGGCGCCGCGGCGCACGTCGACTCGTCGTGGCCCCCTGGTTCATCGCGCACGGCCGGATCACCGATCGCGTCGCAGAAACCGCAGCGGCCCTTGGCATTCCGATGGCCGAACCCTTGGGCTCTCACAATCTCGTCGCAGCTACCCTGCTGGACCGGTTCGACGAGGCGCGCGCCGCCCTCATCGCCGCCTGAGCGTTCCCAGCGCTACCCTCCCGTCGAATCTGGCCGATCGTGATCCTTGGCGCCAACGCGTGTTCACCAGCCCATCCCGAGAAGTAACTGGCAGCGACCGGTCGGGACGATTGTGCGACCAACCCGCTTCGGAGTGGTAGTGCTTAGAGCACATTTTCAGGTGACTTGAGGCACCCCAGAGATCGCTCACACGAATTCAGCGCCGTTTGCTCTGAATGTGGCATCATATTGACGTTAGCGTTTGGCAACCGGCTACTCGGACGCAGTAGTGGGACGAATACGGGGATTGAGATTGGAAGAGATCATGAAATCAGATCGTTGGGCTCGTCGCTTGGCCCTGGTGGCCGGCGGTAGCGCAATAATCGCCATGGGTGCTTTGACCGCCGGATGTAGCGGCACTGAATCACCCGCTCCCTCCAGCACGACGACCACTACCACGGCGACGACCACGTCGTCCGTTGCTCCGTCCCCGACGGAGAAGAACGTCAACCCCACTGGCGGCAACAGCTTCTCGCCGCCCGTGAAGGCGCCTCCCCTGCCGTCGGGCCATCCCGGCAACACCAGCCACACCGGCTAGGGACAGCGTCGATCTCACGACCGCACGATCGGCCCGCGGGGCGCGACGACCTTCGCGCCCCGCGGACGCGGCACTACCCCTTCCCCGTGCACCGCGACGCCCCCACCGCGGGCGTCGGCTCTCTGGCTCTGGAGTCCACTGATGTTTGCTACGCGCCGAACGGCGTCCCGACTGCTCGGGTGTTGGCTGGCGGTGTCGCTCGTGGTGGCCGTTTCGATGGTCATCGTCGACCACCGTTCCGAGCCGAATGCCGAACGCACGGCGGTCATCGGGGGTCCATATGCCCGGCTGCTCGCCAGTTCCGCGGATCTCGGACCGTCCCGGCTGGACCGTGCACAGCTCACCGTTGGACTTCGTGACTCGACCCGCCCCGAGCCGTTGATCACCTGGGCGGCGGGCGAGGGTCTCGCCGTGCGATGGCAGCCCGGCGAGGAATGGGCGATCGTCGACGGCGCACCAGGGGATGTGGCCAGGGCCTTCGACGTTCCCGTTCACGACTTCCGCGGCATGCAGGGGCAGGTGTTCTACGCGTCCGCCCAGCAGCCCGAGGTCCCGCCGGCGATCGAACGCACGGTGAGCGACCTCGGGCGCATTCTCGGGTACACGCCACATCGCGAAAAGCGCCCCGACATCATTCCCCTCGACGTTCCGTCCCAAGGGTTGACGCCCGACGCCCTGCTGACTGCCTACAACGCGAATCCGCTTGCGGCAGACGGGTTCACGGGCAAGGGGCAGACCATCGTCTTCTTCGCGTTCAGCGGCTACGACCAGGGGGACCTCGACGACTTCGCCCAGATGTCGGGTCTGCCACCCCTGAAGCCGATCCTCGTCGGCGGCCAGCCAAGCGAATCCCGCGCCGAGACCGTGATGGACCTCGAAGTCGCACACGCCATCGCACCGGACGCTCGGTTGGTGGTGATCAACGCCAGGCCCACTCTGGAGGGTGGGCGCACCTACGAGCGGATCGCCGAGATGTTCGACGCCGCGAACCGGCAGTTCCCCGGCGCCGTGTGGAGTCTGTCCATCGGGTGGGGGTGCGACGCCCTGATCACCGCGACGGACCTCAAACCAGTGCAGTCCGCCTTGGAGCGGGCCCACGCGAACGGGACGTCGGCCTTCGATGCCAGCGGCGACACCGGCGGGCTGGAATGCAAGGGCGGCGACGGCTGGTCGGCGCCGCCCGGCCCGGATGACGTCGGACTGGATGCCGTCGCGTCCCTGCCAGGCATCACCTCCGTAGGCGGCACCACCATGTCCACCGACGAGAAGGGCCAGTGGCTGGCCGAGCAGGCCTGGGTCGACGCGCCGCTGTCGCAGGGCACCAGCGGCGGGGTGTCAAAGCTGTTTCCCCGGCCAGTCTGGCAGCGCAGATTGTCGATCGAACGGGACTCCGGTAAACGACAACGCCGCCTGACACCCGACGTGTCAGCGGTCGCCGACCCTTTCACGGGCGTCAAGATCAGGTTCGACAAGCAGGATCTGGTGGGCGCGGGCACCTCGCAGGCCGCACCGATCTGGGCCGGCCTGACGGCGCTGATGAATCAGTACCTCTTAGCGCACGGCGGACACGCCCTCGGCGACGTCAACCCACTGCTCTACCAGGTGGCAAAGGGCGCGAATTCGCCGGGGTTTCGAGACGTCACGCTGGGCGGGAACGCGGTCGACGTCGCGGTTCCCGGCTACGACCTGGCAACCGGGCTCGGAAGCCCCAACGTTGAATATCTCGCCCGCGACTTCCTCGACATCCAGAAGGGCGTGGCCCCCCGATGACGGGCATGGCCTGTCGCGTCTGCCAGGTAACCGTCCCGTCGGGCGAGTTCTGCGGAAACTGTGGCGCGACGCGGGTCCGTCGGCGTGGCGACGGACCTTCGTGGCTCCGCATGTCGGCCTATTCGGCAGCGCCGAACCAACGCGTCCTGAGCCCGTGGGTGACGAGCACGATCTTCCCGTTGCTGCCACGGCGTTCTCGGACGGCGTTCACGGTCGCGCTCATCGGTGTGGTCGCGCTGATGCTGGGCACCGCACTGCCGCTGTGGCAGGCCGCGCTGATCGGGCTGGTCGGCTTCGGGTTGCCGTTGCTGTTCGTGGTCTACCTCGTGGAGACGGACGCATTCGTGGATCTGTCGATCGGCGCCCTGGCGAGCACCGCCGTGCTTGGCATCGCGTTCGGCGTGGGGTGGGGACTGGCGACGGACGTCGCTGCCGCGCGCACCGACGACGACGCACTCGGCCTGCCGGTCAGCACGGCCAGAATCCTCATCACGGGGCTCGCCATTCCGCTTGGCTTCCTGATCCTCCTGCTCGCCCCGATGATCCTGGTCCGGCTATGGCGTCCTGGCGTGCGAGAGTCGTTGGACGGGTTCGTGATTGGAACGCTCGCTGCGCTCTGCTTCACGAGCGCGGGCAGCCTGACGCGGTTGGCGCCTCAGTTCGAAGGAGGTCCGATAGACGATGACGGCCAAGGGCCGATGCATCTGGTGGTCGCTGGCGCCATCCAGGGGGTGGCGATACCGTTGACGGCGGCGGCCATCGGCGGCGCCATCGGCGCCACCCTGTGGTTCACACCGCGGGCGGATTCGACGCACGGGTCGCGGTGGTACTCGTTGACCTCCCCGGTCCCCGCAACGGTGTTCGGGGTAGCGGTCTACCTCGTATTGGGTCTGCTCGACCTCCTTTCGCTGCCGAACGACCTCGCGATGGGCATCTACGCCCTTCTCGCGGTGCTGGCCCTCTATGCGTTGCGGATCGTCGTCCACTCCACCTTGCTCCTGGAAGAACCCGACCGTGCATCCCCCGACGACGTGGTGTTGTGCCCGCAGTGCGACCACGTCGTTCCAGATCTGCCGTTCTGTCCCCGCTGCGGAGTCGCAGGCCACGCCGCGTCCCGGACGTCGCGGGCGGCACGGCGCTCCCCTCGTCCGGTTCCCGTCGGCCCGTCCGCTGACGCGCGATGAGCGCGCCTCCTGCCCCAACTCCACTAC
>NZ_JBOGDD010000059.1:0-3620 GCF_050701675.1 Mycobacterium sp.
GTCAGGTACTGCTCGACCTCCCACGGACTGACCGTGCTGTGGTAGGTGAAGAACTCGTCGCGCTTGATGTTGGCGAAATAGCTCGAAACCCCGTCGCCCGCTGCATCGAGCACGCCCGCGATCACCCGGTCGCTCTCGAGTTCGTCCACCGCGTGCAGCAGCGTCGGCGGCAGTGCGGGCCGGTCGGCGGTGGCGCCGAGGGCCCCTGGGTCGAGGCTGCGCTTGATGCCGTCGATGCCCGCGCCGAGGGCGGCGGCGACCGCGAGGTAGGGGTTGGCCGACCCGTCCCCGCCCCGCAACTCCACCCGCTGATCGTCCGGCACCCGGATGTAGTGCGTCCGGTCGTTGCCGCCGTAGGTCGGTTGTCTGGGCGCCCACGACGCACCCGATGAAGTCGTCAGAGCCCCGGTTCGCTTGTAGGAGTTGACCGTTGGTCCGACGACAGCCTGCAGGGCACAGGCGTGATCGAGGATGCCGCCGATGAACGAGTACGCGGTGGCCGAGAGGCCGAGGCCGCGGTCGTCGGCCCCGTCGGGGAAGACCGCAGCACCGCCGCTGGTCAACGAGAGGTGCAGGTGCAAGCCGGTCCCGGTGCGATCGGCGAACGGCTTGGGCATGAACGTCGCGATCATGCCGCGTTCGGCGGCGATCATCGACAACAGGTAACGCAGGGTGATCACCCGGTCCGCGGTGGTCAGGGCGTCGGCGAACTCGAAGTTCTGCTCGAATTGGCCGTTGCCGTCCTCGTGGTCGTTGGCGTAGTTACCCCAGCCGAGCCCGTTCATCGCCGACGAGATGGTGGTCAGGTGGTCGTACATCCTGGTGACGCCGCGGGCGTCGTAACAGGGTTGGGCGGCCGTGTCGGCGGTGTCGGCGGTTGCCAGGCTGCCGTCGGGATTGCGGGTCAGCAGGAAGTACTCGACCTCGGCGCCCACCCACGGCTCGAAGCCGGCGTCGGCGGCTCGCTGGATCAGTGACTTGAGGATGACGCGTGGCGCGTACGGCCAGGGTTTGCCCTCGACGTGCGGATCGCAGTGCACGATCGCTAGTCCCTCCTTGATGAAGGGGATCGGGGTGAACGAGGCGGGATCCGGCATCGCCACCAGGTCCGGATCCTTGGGTTCCTGGCCCATGGCCCCGACGGCATACCCGGCGAATCCGACGCCGTCTCGAGCCAGGAGGTCGATGGCCTCGACCGGCACGAGTTTTGCGCACGGTTTGCCGCGCAGGTCGACGAACAGTGCGAGGACGAACCTGGTGCCCGCGTCCCGTGCGAGAGCGGCGAGGTCGGTGGATTCCGTTGACGCCATCATCGTCCTAGTCTCATGTCGAGAATCAAAGTATCACCGTAAGAAACGCTTCGCAGCGCGAGAGACCCCGACCGGCGCGGGGCGAATCGCGCCGATCGGGGCCAGTTCTCTACTGGGTTTGCAGCTCGTAGGACACGTCGCGGTGCAGCTTGGCGTCGATGCCGCTCTCCTCGTCCTCGGGCGAGATGCGGATGCCCATCGTCTTCTTGATGACGAAGGCGATCGCGAACGCGACCACGAACGAGTAGATCATCACCGCACCTGCGGCGATGATCTGCTTCCACAGCTGGCCGAAGCCGCCACCGTAGAACAGCCCGTTGGTGGCGTTGGGCATGCTCTCGCTGGCGAAGAGGCCGATCAGCACCGTGCCGATGACACCGCCGACGAGGTGCACGCCGACGACGTCGAGCGAGTCGTCGTAGCCGAACCGCGACTTCAGGCCCACCGCGTACACACAGATCGCGCCGGCGATCGCGCCGAGGACGATGGCGCCGATGGGTGTGACCGCACCGCACGCCGGGGTGATGGCGACCAGGCCGGTGATGGCCCCGGATGCCGCGCCGACGCCCGTGACGTGGCCGTCCTTGAACTTCTCGACGGCTAGCCAGGCGAGGGTCGCCGCGCAGGTGGCGACGAAGGTGGTGACCATCACGATGGCTGCCGAGTTGCCCGCGGCCAGCGCCGATCCGCCGTTGAACGCGTACCAACCGGCCCACAGCAGTCCGGCGCCGAGCAGGGTCAGCGGGACGTTGTGCGGCTTGCGCAGCTGGCCGAACATCGCGGACTTGCCGAGCACGATCGCGACGGCGAGTGCGGCGGCGCCCGCATTGATGTGCACCGCGGTGCCACCGGCGAAGTCGATCGCCTTGAGGTTGTTGGCGATCCAGCCGCCGACGGAATCCTTGGTCACCGTGCCGTCGAAGGCGAACACCCAGTGCGCGACGGGGAAGTAGACCAGCACGGCCCACGCGGTCGCGAACACCATCCAGGCGCCGAACTTCATCCGGTCGGCCACCGCGCCCGAGATCAGCGCGACGGTGATGGCGGCGAACAGCGCCTGGAACAGTGCGAAGAGGCTGACCTGTAGCCCGGAGATCGTCGTCTGCGTCTCCAGCAGGTCCTTCATGCCGGCGAACTCGGTGAAGCTTCCGACGAAGCCGCCGTAGCTGGTGCCGAAGACCATCGAGAAGCCGAACAGCACCCAGAGGACCCCGACGACCGCCACGGCCCCGAAGGTCATCATCATCATGTTCGTCGAGCTCTTCACCGAGACCATGCCGCCGTAGAACAGCGCAAGCCCGGGAATCATCAGGGTGAGCCCGATGATGCAACACAGCATGAATGCCGTGGTGCCCGTATCCACTACGTCCATCAACATCTCCTGGGTGGGCGGCCCCGAGCGGGGCCGATCACTGGCAGTAACCGATGATTCTGTTACGTGGACGGGATCGGGAGGTTGCGGGCGCGTAAACGTCCCCGAGGACCTCGCGGCAGGGCAGTCGTAGCGGGCAATTCACGGCGAGAAGCCGACAAGCAATACGTTGAGAGGCGTGAAACGAGTCAAGCCGCTGACGACCGTCGTGGTGTTGGTGGCCGCCGTCGTCGCAACGGCCGTCTACTGGTTGTTCTTCCGCGGTCCGTCCTCAGCCGAATGCGCTCCGGTGCGCGAGCTGCTGTCGTTCAACAGGACTCAGATCGACGCGCTCAACGCCAAGACCCACGATCCCGCACCTGGGTCGTACGAGGCGGCGACCGAGCCCAGTGCGTTCGACTACCGGGCTTGGGCGGACGGGCTGACCGACCGGGCGGCGAAGGTCACGGCGGCCGACCTCAAGGGGCCGGCGGCCGACGTGGCGCGCACCGCGAACTGGCTCGTCCAGGCGAAGATCGACTTCGACGTTCAGGCCAAGCACACCGCCCCTGGTGCCGCGATGCCTCCGGCGGGGATGGCCGTCAAAGCGTTCAACGACCAGTTCGAAGCCGAGGTCAAGGCGCTGGCGACCAAGTGCCAGGCGTGAACGCCGACCCCCACGTGCCCGCGAACGCGACGTCCTCGAGCGGGAGCCGCTCACGCGGAAGCGAGTCGCGTTCCACGATCTCCTCGGCGGCCGTGGCGTAGTCGCCAAGGGAGCCGACCGCGACGACGACGAGCGGGCGCACCCCGTCGGGAATCGAGAACGCCGCCCTGGCTGCCTCGGCGTCGAACCCGGCCATCGGATGCACCACCAGCGACCGCGCCACCGCCTCCACGGCCAGGTTGGCCATGGCGGCACCGGTGTCGACGCCGGAGTACAGCGCGGTCTTCTCGTC
>NZ_JBOGDD010000060.1:0-7075 GCF_050701675.1 Mycobacterium sp.
CGGCGGTCGCCTTCCCGGCGACCGCCGCAGCGGACGACGCTCCACCGGATCCGCTGCCTGCCCCAGGGGATCCGGCCCCGCCGCCACCCCAGGGCCCCGCGGTGCCAGGGATGGGCCAACTGGGCCCGGCCGGGGTCGACGTGCTGGCGCAGAGCAACGCCGCTCCTGCCGACGTTCCCGGCACCCTGGGTGTGCCGACGATGGCGGGTCTGGATCGGGACACCGTGCTTGGTCAGAACGCGGTGCCCTCCGCGCCGGGCGCGGGTCCGGGAACGCCGCCGAACCTCAACGTGTTCAACAACGCCTACGGCGCAGGGGCCATCAACCTGGCACCCGCCGCCCCCGGTCAGGGGCAGCAGTTCGGGGTCGCCCCTGGCGATGAGAGCGCCGACGTCAACAAGCGCAAGTGGCTCGGTCGCTACATCGATGAGTATCGCGCCGGTGATCTCAAGGGCGGACTGCTCGGTCAGATGCCCCAGGAACAACTCGGCGAACCACTGCCGGGCACCGCCCCACCGCCCGGCACCGTCATCCCCGCCGGACCGGTCCAATTCCTGCCCGACCCGGCCGACGGTCCTACCGCACCGCCCGGCCTGATTCTTCCGCCGCCTCCGCCACCACCCGCCGGCTGACCTGGGTCTTACGGAATCGGCTCGGGGAGGGGCAGGTCACCCAGGTCGTCCAAGGCGCCGTCGGCGTCCTCCGGTGGCGAGGGTCGCAGCGGGAGCACGATGGTTGGCCGCTCGTCGATCGCCGCGCCGTCCATCGGTGCGACGCAACCCATTCCGAACCTGGTCGGAGCGGGAACACCGGCGTTCTGCACGCAGCACGTGGTGGAGACGGCGTCGAAGTCCTGACCCGGACCAGGCATCGTGGTCGCGGTGCACGTGGAGTACCCCTGGTCGTCGAAGACCGGTGAGGCATTCGCGACCCCGCACGGCCCGGCGGTGCACGCGGCCGCGAGCGCGAGGGCGGGAACGACGAGCCGCCGAAGTCCCGGTCTGGACGTTCCCATGAATGCCATTGCGACGACGCTACCGACATCGGTGCACGGCCGTGGCCCATCGGGGACTTCTGGACTTGCGGGTCCATTTTGTGGACGGCACGCTGACTCACATGGCACTCGATCAGTACTACCTACTCGGCAAGTCAGGACTGCGCGTCAGCCGGCTGGCGCTCGGCACGATGAACTTCGGCACCGCGGGCTACCACGCCGCCTACGGGAAGACCGAGGACGAGGCGCGACCCATCTTCCGTCGCTACCTCGACGGTGGTGGCAACTTCATCGACACGGCGGACTTCTACACCGCAGGAGAGAGCGAAACCATCCTGGGCAGGCTCATCGCCGAGGCGAACGCACGGGACAGGGTGGTGCTCACCACCAAGTTCACCAACAGCGTCACCCCCGGTGACCCCAACGCCGGGGGAAACGGACGCAAGCACATGATCCGGGCCCTCGACGACTCCCTGAGGCGTCTCGGCACCGATTACGTCGACCTCTTCCTGCTGCACACCTGGGACCGGCTGACCCCGGTCGAGGAGGTCCTGCGCACCTTCGACGATCTGGTGCGGGCGGGCAAGATCCGTTATGCCGGGCTGTCCGACGTGCCCAGTTGGTATGCGGCGCAGGCCCAGACGTTCGCGGAGGCGCACTCACTGCCGCCGATGATCAACCTGCAGCTGCCCTATTCGTTGGTCGATCGGCAGATCGAGGTGGAGCACGTCGCCATGTCGCAGACCCTCGGCCTCGGCATCACCGCGTGGAGCCCGCTCGGCGGGGGATTCCTCAGCGGCAAGTACCGCCATGCAGACAAGGGGCTCTCGGGTGACGGCCGGCTGAGCATCCCCGGAGCATCGGGACTCGACCTGTCGGAACGACATTGGCAGCTGCTCAAGCCGCTTGGCGACATCGCCGACGAGCTCGGCGTGTCGATGGCTCAGGTGGCGATCAACTGGGTCGCCACTCAACCGGGCATCGCGTCCGCCATCGTCGGCGCGAGCAGCGCGGACCAGCTCGCTTCCACGATGGCCGCCCTCGACGTGGAACTGCCAAGCGAGTTGCGTGCCGAACTGGATCGGGCGAGCGCCGTCGCGCCCGCGTCGGTGTACCGGATGTTCACCCCCGGCTACCAGAACCAACTCATCAGCCCAGGCATCAAGGTGGGGGACAAGCCCGCCGGCTATCTCCCCGGCGTGCGCAACTGGTAGTTCGGTGCTGCATATGCCGAACGCCCCGCCATCGGTGGCGGGGCGTTCGTTTCAAGCGTTTCGAAATGCGGTGTTACCCGATCCCGACGACCTCCTGCGCGATGTGTGCGACTCGCGCCTGCGCGGCGGAAACGATGCCCTGACGCTGCTTGTGCGACTCTTCGTAGGCGAGGATCGCCCGAACGTCTGAGGGATCGGTCAGGTCCTTGAGCGCGGCGACGGCCTGGCTCACGTTCAGCTCGTCGAAGCCGTCGATCGGCAGTTCGGAGGAATCGCGGATACCGGCGGCGGTCCGCACGGAGTGGACCACGTCGGCGGCCTGGTCGGCCCCACCGTCGCGGATGACGTTCTCGGCGGTCTCCAGTGCGGCATCGCGCGAGGTCGACAGCGTCTTGGCGGCCAGGTCACCGGCTTGCTTGCCGCGGTTCAGCAGCTCGCTCAGCGCCAACGGGGCCGCCCGTACGGTCTCCACGGCCTTGTCGAGCCCGCGAACCGACCAGTTCACCGGCGCGTTGACCAGCTGAATCGCCGTGCCCGCAGCGGCCTGCAGTGGCGTGCGCCGCAGGGTGGCGGGACCACCGAGCGCATCCTCGGCCAACACGGTGGTCAGCCAGTCGATGGTCGCAGCGTGCGCCGTGATCAGGCGCGTGGCCAGTGCTTCGACGTCCGAACGCTTCGCTGCGACCGCGAGTGCCTTGGTGTAGCGAGCGCGGTCGAGCAACTGGTGTTCGAGGGACAGATCGCCGAGAAGTGCCTCGTCGAACGGCTGAGCCTGCTCGGTCAGTGCCTTCACCGCTGCGGCGGCGCGGCCGAAGAACGGGCCGATCACGTCGGGGTGGCCGCCGAGGTCGCGGATGGCGGACTCGATGGACTCGGCGCGTGCGCGCCCATTGGCGGCGTTCTGGGACAGTTCCTTGCGGACTGCCGCGGTGCGCGCCTGAGCAACGCGGGTCTCGGCCACCTGGATCTCGGTGTTGGTCAGGTCGAGCACTGCCCGCAATTGCGCAATCAGGGTGTTGGTACTGGACGTCGTCATATTGGTTCGCCCCTTCGGCATTGACGGCTTGGTCGGCGCGGGGTGCACCTTCACCAATTCGCATACCCGTCGAGTCGGCTACCAATCGTGGGTCCCGGGGATGTGCACGAGGTCTCAATTCGAAGATGCCCGCAAAAGGTGGGGAGAGGATTACCTTGACGCCGACGGGGTAAGTGACCAACGTGCCGCTGTCAACGACTGGTGAACCGTCACCGCCAGTTGCCGTGGGTCCGCTGTCCGCAATCGTCCTCGACCTCATCGGTGGTCGGCCGCCACGTCGACATCTGAGTCGACTCGCGGCGCCGGTCTCACACGCCGACCCGTACGGACTGGATCTGCAACTCGCGCTGCACGTCTGCTACGAGCTTCACTACCGTGGGTTCGCCGGCGTCGATTCGCGGTGGGAGTGGGATGCCGGGTTGCTGCACCTGAGGTCCAGTCTCGAGCAGGTCTTCGAAGCCGCGTTGCTGTGCGATGTCGGCAAGTCGGGTGAGGGCGCGACCGCGTTCGCGGAGATGGACGCACTGTCTGTTGAACCCGTTGACGGCGAAGGGCTTTCGTACTTCCTGCGCGACGAGGGAACGTGGGCGCAGATGCGCGAGTACTTCGTGCACCGCTCGATCTACAACCTCAGGGAGTGTGAATCGCACGCCTGGCTCATTCCCCGGCTTCCCGGGCCCGCCAAGGCAGCGTTCGTCGCGATCGAGTACGGCGCAGGTCGGGGCGATCGACTCGACCAGAAGCTCTTCGCCGATCTGCTGCGCGCGGCCAAGCTGGAGTCGAAGTACCTGGCATACCTGAACCACGTCCCTGCGGAATCGCTGGTCGTGGTGAATCTGATGTCGATGTTCGGGCTGCACAGGGCGTGGCGGGGCGCGGCAGTGGGGTATTTCGCATCGTCGGAGATCACCTCGCCTCCCGGGTCGCACCGGCTGGTGCAGGCATTGAACCGGCTGTCCGCGCCCGAGCCCTGCGTGCGCTTCTACGCCGAGCACGTCGAACCCGGTGCGGTTCACGAGCAGGTGGTGCGCGACGACGTGGTGGGCAACCTGGTGGCCGATGAACCGGAACTGGATCGCGACGTCGTGTTGGGTATCCGGGTCCGCGACCTCGCCGAGGAGCGGCTGGCCGCACACATGATGAAGAGTTGGGTGTCTGGCCGAAGCTCGCTACGTCGACCGATCGCCTGACGACTGGTCATCGCGGCGCCGCTTGCGGTGGCTGGTGTCGCACAGGGGATAGGTCTTGCTCCGCTTGCAGGTGCAGATCGCCACCATGAACCGGTCCGACTCGACCGAGGTGCCGTCGGGCAGCTCGATCCGCACGGGCCCCTGGATCATCAACGGCCCGCCGGGGGTGACGCGCACGAGGCGGGCGTCGCCATCCGTCACTGGCTCTGTCATCACCGAGGGTGATTGCCCCGATATGTCGCACCCGAAACGGCTCCGCGCCTTCTGTCTTGCCGGGCGGGGCCGTGTTGAGGTATAACGCCTTTCGCAACGAAAACAGGTTTACTTCCCCAGACCTCGGAGGTGAATGGTGCTAGCGATTGCATTTCCCGCCACGTCCCAATACGGCGCGCGTAGGACCGAGTCCGATGTTCATCTCGGATGAACACCGCTCCGCGGGCAGCCCGGCCAAGAGCATGCCCGCCGGAGAGGGTCCTGAACGTGCGGGCTCCTTCCGTTTCCTGTTCAGCGACCACCGCTGGGAATGGTCGCCAGAGGTCGAGCGCATGCACGGCTATGGCCCCGGCGAAGCCGCTCCCACCACTGAAGTCGTGCTCTCCCACAAACATCCCGACGACCTCAGTCACGTGGCCGCGACGCTCGAGGAGATCGTCCGCACCGGCAGGCCGTTCAGCGCACGTCACCGCATCGTCGACGTCAAGGGTCGCGTTCGCGAGGTAGTCGTCGTCGGGGAGCGCCTGCACGATGACGGTGGCGAGGTGATCGGGACGCACGGTTACTACGTCGACGTCACGCCGTCGACCGACCGGGAGCATCAACGGTCGGTGACGGAGGCCGTCGCCGAGATCAGCGAGAATCGCGGTGGTATCGAGCGGGCCAAGGGAATGCTGATGCTGGTCTATCACATCAGTGCCGAGGCGGCGTTCGACCTGCTCAAGTGGCGTTCGCAGGCGACCAACGTCAAGCTCCGACCCATCGGGGAGCAGATCGTCAAGGACTTTCTGGCGCTGAGCTATTCGGACGTGTTGCCAGCAAGGTCGAGCTACGACCAGTTGCTGCTGACTGCTCACGAGCGGATCGACTCGTAACCCCCACCGGACGTGACACGATCGCGAAGTGTCGCTGCCCCACGCCTTTCCGGTCGGCCCGCCGGTGCTGCCGCGACCCCACTTCACCCACCAGCATTGGCGCAGCCTCACCTTCGTGCATTGGCCCGTCGACCCGGAATCGGTCGCGCACCTGTACCCGAGTGGTACGCGGCCCGACGT
Source organism: Mycobacterium sp. (assembly GCF_050701675.1). Taxonomy (GTDB): domain Bacteria; phylum Actinomycetota; class Actinomycetes; order Mycobacteriales; family Mycobacteriaceae; genus Mycobacterium. Next base: position 5,703 of record NZ_JBOGDD010000060.1, read on the forward strand.
GTTCGGCGACGGAGTGACCTACGTCGGACTCCGTCCCCTTCGCGATGAGTGAAGTGGCGCTTGGTCTTTCGCGCCCGATTCCCTACTTCGGGAGCTTTCTGGAGACCAACGTCAGGCTGTACTCGACAGATGACGACGGCCGCCACGGCGTGCTCTTCCGGTCGCTCGAGACGTCCCGGCTGGCGGTCGTCTCGGTGACCCGGGTCGGCATGGGCACGCCGTACACGTGGGCGAAGATGCGGTTGACCCGGGAAGGCCAGCGGATCACGTATGACAGTGTGCGGCGCCTGCCAGGTCGGGGACTGCGGAGCCGGGTCACGGTGGAAGTCGGTGCGACCGTCGATCCCACACCGCTGGAGGTCGGCTCACCGCACGTTGGGGGGGCACACGCGCAAGGCGGGTCGCACCTGGTGGGTGCCCAACGAGCACGTCCCGTTCCCGCTGTGCTCGGCCGAGGTGCTCGAGTTGGACGACGAACTGGTGGCGGCAGCCGGTGTCGAGCCGACGGGCGAGCGACTGCGCGCGCTGTACTCGCGAGGGGTGCGGGCGAGATTCGGACGGCCGTCCGCGCTGCGCGTGTCCAACAGGTGAACACGAGGCAACCAAGAGGTTGAGCGGTTGTCGCATCTCCCTGCGAGCTGGGATGATTCGGCGGGATGGCTTCGTTCGTGTCTGTTTACGTCGATATGGCAGCCGGGACGGATGACGTCCGGGCTGCCGTCGCTGCGCTGGCCATGCCCGAGGGGGTCCTCAGGGTCGAGGTGGACGGCGACGCGGTCACCGACACGTTCGGCTGCCGGGTCGCGGTGGATCTCACCGGAACGTTCGACGAGCAGGCCGACGGCCTGGTCATCGCCCGCACGTACGCCTCGGAGCTTTCGGTGGCGCTCGGCGTTCCGGCGTTCGCCTTCCACGATCTGCTCAGGCGCGACTACCCGGCGAGCTGAGGTCGTGGGGCAACGCGTCAGTGCAGCCGGTTTCCGGCCGCCGCCAGGGCGGCCTCGATCTCGGTCCACGTGCGCCGCACGATTTCCGAGACCGGCATGAGTTCGGTGATCCGGGACGACACCTGACCCGTATTCGCCACACTGGCATCCATGTCACCGTCGAAGTACAGGCTGGTGATGCCGCCGAGCAGCGGAGCCTCCAACGCGGAGGTGGCCAGCGTTGCCGCCAACCCCGTCCGCAGTACCCGCATGGTGGGGTTGCCGGGAAGGTCGAGCATCACCGTGCCGTCGTCGTTGGCCGCGACGATGGCGTCCTTGAAGTTGGCGTGGACGGCTGCTTCGTCGCTGGCCAGCATGCGGGTGCCCATCTGCACGCCCTCCGCGCCGAGGACCAGCGCCGCCGCGGCCGAGCGCGCATCGCAGATC
>NZ_JBOGDD010000061.1:0-2730 GCF_050701675.1 Mycobacterium sp.
GGACACCGCGGGCCGGGTGGAGAAGTTTCGCCGCCGCTACGGTCAGCGCGGCGACCGCGGTGAGGGGCAGCCGTGACCTCCGCACGCCCCGCCACCCGGCGACCGTTCACGGTGGTCTGCTGCGAAAGATGTTGTGGCGGATCGGAACGGATGGTGACGAATGCATTGAAGGAGTCCATTCGCCGTTGCGCGCACGGCGTGCTGGTGAGCTCCGCGTGCCTGCGCGGGCCGCTCGCCTGCGCCGCACGGCCACCCGCTCCTGGTGCCATGGTCGTGCTGCAACCGTGTGCACTCGACCGCCAACCCCACGGCCCGGCCCGCTGGATCGGGCCGATACGGGACGAGGATGACGTCCGCATCGTCCGCGACTGGCTGGAGCGCGGCGAGTGGGACTGTCACGCACTACCGGAACGGATGCGCATCGTGCCGCCCGATGCGGCGGGTAGCCGCCGGAACTGACCTAAGTCAAAATCGTTGTCTTAGAGCCGCAGTCGACGGTCGAGTATCGTCAGCAGGGTGGCGCTAGCACCAGGAACCTGGCCCCGTCCGCTGCTGGACGCGGTTCGTGTCTCGAACAAGTACTTGCTCAACCCGCTCATGGGCACGCTTGCCGGGCGAAAGAACGGTTACGCCGCCGCTATCCGGCATACCGGCAGAAAGTCAGGCAAACAGTACTCGACGCCGGTCGGGGCAGAGCGTGTGCCGGACGGGTTCATCATTCCGCTGGCATACGGGACCCAAGTGGACTGGCTGCAGAACGTGATTGCCGCCGGGCGGGCCACGGTATCGGCCAAGGGCGAAACCCACGACGTGGCCGAGCCCGAGGTGATCGACGCGGCGACGGCCTTACCAAGCCTCCCACCGAGACGACGACGGACCTATGAGCGCGTGGGCGTTGCGCAATATCTGAAGGTGAAGCTCGCCTGATGGCGATGAGCTGCCGCGCCTCGGAGCCCGCTGGCGCTCGCCTGGACCGCATGAAGCTCGGGCGCTCCACCAGCAGTTGTCGAACTGCCATCTTCCGTCGATGACCGTCGACGTTTTCGGCTCCATTGCACTGGCCGGGGTGGTCGGGTCCGAGTCAACGGTGACTACCTGGCCCGGTGTTCACTGCGCCACAGCCGCCGACGTGCCTCGCCGCGCGAGGCGTTCGGAATCCAGGATCAGCACGCTCTTGCCATCCAGGCGAATCCAGCCGCGGTGGGCGAAGTCGGCGAGCGCCTTGTTCACGGTCTCCCGAGACGCGCCGACCAGTTGGGCGATCTCTTCCTGGGTGAGGTCGTGGGTAACGCGAAGCGCGCCGTCCTCCTGGGTGCCGAAGCACTGCGCCAGCTGCAGCAACTGCTTGGCGACGCGTCCGGGGACGTCGGTGAAGATCAGGTCGGCCAGGTTGTTGTTGGTGCGACGCAGCAGGCGGGCCAACACCCGCAGGCGGTCCATTTGAACGGCTTGGGGTTCTCGTTGTGTGCTTCGAGGTATTCCTCGATTGTGGCGATCAGCCCCGGCACGGAGTTGAAGCCGCCGCGCCAGCACCTGCAATGACTCGCGTTGTCCCTCGGATATCACCAATGCTGGGGCCGGCGCAGCACTCATCCGCCAGGGTCATCGCACAAGCCGATGGTTATTAAAAGGACAGGCTCACTAGCGGTAACATGCTGATACGTTCGTCCGGGTGCACACAAGTTTCGAATTCGACTTCGTGACAACGGCAACGCCTAATGAGGTCATCGAACTAATGACCGACTTCTCGCCCAACCGGCCGCACCGCTGGCCAGCATTGTCGGCCAAGGCGTTCGAGGTGTATCACGTCGGCGAGACCGAGGCCGACATCCGCGAGGGCCAAGACTTTCCGAAGGTGTGGGCCAAATGGCACTACGACTGGGCGAAGCCGAATTCAGTCACGCTGACGGTCGTCGAAGGCGATGCGCAGGCGCCGGGCAGCTTCATGACGCTCAAAGCCACGCCCAGGCCCGAGGGTGGCAGTTCCGTACACGGCGCGTGGGAACAGACCTCGACGAATCTGACCGGCCTGATCGGTGTAGCGACGATGCGGTTCATCGGACCACGATTTCTGTCGTCGTACTACAAGAGGGTCTACGACGGGTTGGCGTCCTGAGGTGTATCTGGTGTCCACTTGAACATCGCCACTGCTGGTGTGAGTGCTGAATTCGCACAACAAGACTGCCGCACAATTAGATAGCTATTAGCGTGACACACCACTAGGACTCATCGACATTGGCGAGCCCCAAGCGCGCACATTCACATGAGGCAACGAATCCACCCTCGCGCGCATCTTGACACGAGGCAACATGTCGCCTTCGATGCGCGGTCCGGACTTGTCGGTGCGTCGGCGGATGCTGGCCGCAAACCACTACAGAAGGGTGCGGCCATGTGCTGGAAGTGCGACAACCCCAACGGCGCCGAGGAGGAATACCTCAATGATCTGCGCGAGATGATGAGGGAACATCACGGATGGCAGGTGCATTTCCTCGAGCACGACAAGAGACCGTTGGCGTATACGGTCGGTTTGCACGATCACGGTTTACCCGAATTGTTGATCACCGGACTGAACGCCGACATCTCCAACCGCGTCCTGAAATCGATCGCTCACATGATCGTCGACGACGGCACGCTTCTGGCGCCCGCGATGCACATCGATTATGAGGACAGGTTCCTCGTCGAGGTCGTCGAGGTCGAACACCCGGACGTCCACTTGAAGTACGCCGTCGA
>NZ_JBOGDD010000062.1:0-1802 GCF_050701675.1 Mycobacterium sp.
CCTCTACGTACCCGGGCTCAAACTGCACATCGAGAACGCCATCGGCTACGGCGCCACTGCGAGCGAGATCCTCGAGGTGATGGAGATCGCGAGCGTCATCGGCATCCACGCCGCCACGACGGCCGTACCGATCCTGGTGGAGGAAGCCCGCGCGGCCGGCCTGGAGCTAGGAAACTGACCATGCCGGATGCTCCCTTCGTGACCGCCCCCTAGGAAGCCGCCGAGCGCAGCTTCGCCAGCAGCGGTCCGGCGGCTTCCGCCAAGAAGCGGTCCTGGCTCTGGTCGCCGATCTGGATCAGCGCGATGTCGGTGAACCCCGCCTTCCAGTACTCGCTGACGGCCTCCACGATGGCGTCCAGGTCGGGCCCGCACGGAATGGACGACGCGACGTCTTCCTTGCGGACGAACTGGGTGGCAGCCGCGAAGCCAGCCGTCGTCGGCAGGTCGGCGTTCACGGACCAGCCGCCCGCGAACCACCGGAACTGCTCGTGGGCACGCTCGACTGCCGCATCCTCGTCGGTGTCCCAGGAGATCGGGATCTGGCCGATGACCCGCGAGTCGCCGGGCAGGCCGGTGCCCTTGCGCGCCGCGTGCCACCCGTCGACCAGGTCCTTGTCGGGTTCGACGGCGATGAGGTGATCGACCAGTGGCGAGAAGGTCTGCACCGAACGTTCCCCCGACACCGCCGCCGCGATCGCGACGGGCACCTCGGGCACATCCCACAGCCGCGCGGAGTCGACCTCGAAGTAGTCGCCCTTCCAGTCCACCACCTCGCCGGTGAACAGCTCGCGGATGATCTGGACGGCTTCGCGCAGCATCTCCTGACGTCGCGCGACCGTCGGCCATCCCCGACCGACGACGTGCTCGTTGAGGTTCTCGCCGCTGCCGACCCCGAGGGTGAACCTGCCGTCGGCGAGGATCTGCAGGGTGGCGGCCTGTTGCGCCACGACCGCCGGGTGATAGCGGATGGTCGGGCAGGTCACGTAGGTGAAGAGCTCGACGCGCTCCGTCGCATGCGCCACCGCGCCGAGCATCGTCCAGGCGTTCGGCGCGTGCCCCTGCGCGGCGAGCCACGGCGAGTAGTGGTCGCTGCTCACCTCGAAGTCGAAACCAGCGCGCTCGGCCGAAACCGCGTACTCCACAAGCTGTTTCGGGCCGCTCTGCTCCGTCATCAAGGTGTAGCCAAACCGCGTCATGACAGACGGGTACCCGCAGCCTCTCGGCGGAAACTCTTCCTTGGCTCGCGGCTACGGTGTCGAGCCGTTAGTTGTTCGTCGGTGGTGGTTGCGGTTGGAAGGGTTGGTACCACCACCAGTCGGCGCGTTCGCCGGTCGGTCCCCGATAGTGGGCGACCGCGGGCGGGGGTTGCGTGGGTGGGCGGGCCAACGATCCCGCACTCAGTGCTCGGCCGAGGCTGTCGGTGACGACGAGGTGGTGGGCGGGTCCGGTGATGGTGAGGCCGCCCCGATGATGCAGCCGGTGGTGATAGGGGCAGACCAGCACCAGGTTGTCCAGCTCGGTGGGCCCGCCGTCCTCCCAGGCCCGGATGTGGTGGGCATGCAGACCGCGGGTGGCCCCACAACCGGGAACCACGCAGCAGCGGTCGCGGTGCTCCAACGCACGGCGCAACCGGCGGCTGATCTGGCGGGTGGCCCGCCCCGACCCGATGACCTGACCGTGGCGTTCGAACCAGACCTCGCAGTCGGCGTCGCAGAGCAGGTAGCGGCGGTCGTTCTCGGACAGGAATGGTCCCAGATGTAGAGCGGCGTTGCGGTTCTCGACGTCGAGGTGGACCACCACGG
>NZ_JBOGDD010000063.1:0-1843 GCF_050701675.1 Mycobacterium sp.
CCGCGTGGGTGCCCGATTCTCGCTGCCTGCCAGAACCTCAGTGGTGAACTGTGGTGTCCACATGCGGAACGTAGACGCTGGGCTGGTTGACGGTGTTGACCCAGTCGTGGTGACCAATGTCGGCCTGCGCGGGTCCGGCCAGTCCGACGACTCCGGCAGTCAGCGCGCCTGCGATCAGCGAGGCGATTCCCAGCTTCTTCATGATGATGCTCCCTATGACTATGTGTTCATTGATTCCAGCGGCCGCGAGTACGACGTTGGGCGACTGCCGGGCCGTTCCGGAGCACTCCGTAACGGGTCACTAATGGTAACACTGGTCATGAACCATTAATTCCGCCAGTGAGAATCCGTCTGTGCTTGGCAGAATCGGCCCCGCACGAGGCCATGCCGCGGGCCGTGCACGTGGAAGTTCTGCAGCACAGCCCGCATCGGCCCTGTTCATCGAGGTCGGTGGATCGTGTCTCGTCCCATCGGCCCAGCTGGACGGCCTCGCCACCCTGCCTGAGGCGGCCCGCCACGGCCACCGATCATCGACTAATGGTGAGATCTGGGCGTATCGTTATATGTTGATCGGTTACCGGCGTCTCCGGGCGCCCAGCGACCACGTTTGGAGGGACGATGTCACCGACCTCGACCAGCCCGCAGTTGGAGGACGCATTGCCGATCCTGCTGACCAACACGGTCTCCATCGACCGCGGGCGGATTGACGACATCTTCGCCGATCGCTCGGGCGTGAGGCAGTGGGTGAGCACCATAGGCAAGCAGATCGACCTGTGGCCGCGCCCGTCCAACGGCCAACCGATCACCGACGACGAAGCCGAGCGCCTCATTTCATTGCGGGACGGTATCCGCCGACTCGCCGCCGAACACACCAGCGACCCGCGAGCGCTCGGTCAGTCGCCCGTGCGCGATGTGGCTGCGGCGATGACCATCGTCAACACCAGCTCCGCGCTCGGGTGGGTCTGGCCCGAGATGCAGTGGCACGGTTCGACCGCGCTACGGCGCGACGTATGGACGGGCGGAACCTACGCCGATGCGCTCACGACCCTCATCGCCCGACAGTCAACGGATCTCATCACGAGTCCCCAGTGGGATCGTCTGCGGCCCTGCCTTGCCCCGGGCTGCGCGTACTTCTTCCTCAAGGACCACCTCCGCCGTGAATGGTGTTCGCCACCTTGCGGAAACCGGGCGCGCGTGGCACGTCATGCGCAACGCCACCGCAACGATTGAGTGCGGGCGCCGGTCGATCAAGCGCGACCCCAGCGGCGAACGGAGACGCCACGCTGGGTATCGAGGTCGACGACGCGCTCCCAACAGCGGCAACGTCGTCATGGCCGCCGTGATTCTGCACCACCCCGACCTGGTAACCCACTGGGTCGAGGGCCCCGCAACCTTCACCCCCACGGCTGGATCCTTCGCCGTCCAAGTTGCGCGCACCTACGACGGGGACGCGCTGACGTTCGACACCCCAGCCGGACCAACCATTCGGTCGGCGACCGAGTTCGAGCAATCCCAGTTTCTGCGGCCGTTCCTCCACGCGCTGAGGTACGGAAGCCCGTCCAGCGGGGACGGCAGGCGAGACGGGCTCTCTGGAGCCGCCGAACGCTGAGCCGCCTTGGATCATCACTTGACATCACCATTCGCTCCGCTGGCTCCCGCGGGCGCCGACACCTGGCGCGCGTTCGCTCGATTCGGGGCATCGGCAGCGAATAATCGAGCAGTGACGCTTCCGATGATCGCGGCGTACATCCTTGCCGCCGCGGCCGCCGTCGAAGCGGTAGCGCTGGTCGTGCTGTGGCGGCGACTGTCGAACCGCGACGCCGAACTCGCCGAGCTGCAGCGC
>NZ_JBOGDD010000064.1:0-2032 GCF_050701675.1 Mycobacterium sp.
TGCGCCCGCGGGCTGACGCTCGGCGACGGTACGATGATAGGCCCACATGGTGAGCACGCCCTGATCCTCGGGGAGCGCGATGAGCACGCGGTCTTCCCACGTCTCCCACTTATCGGCGACGGTGCCCAGATGCAGCCACATGCCGATGTCGTTGACCGGGTCGTATGGTGTGAAGAGCAGGTTCTCCGTCCACGCGGGAATGTCGGGGCAGGCCCGGAGGGTGCGCTCGGTGTCCGGGCTCAGCCCGGATGACAACTGCTGGACGACGCTGCTCATTGGTGTCCCTTCCTATCCGGCCGACCGGGCCAGTACGGCGATCTCGCCGGTCGAGCCATCCACCCGCACGACGTCTCCGGTGTGCAACACCCTGGTTCCGTTCCCCGTCCCGACGACACAGGTGATGCCAAGCTCACGGGCAACGATCGCGCCGTGGCTGGCGGCGCTGCCGATGTCGGTGACGAGCGCACCCGCGAGCGACACCAGCGCCGTCCACCCAGGGTCGACGAACTTGCACACCAGCACCTCGCCGTCTTCGAGCACGTCGTCGGAGTCGGCGTCGAGCACGACCCGCACGGTGCCCTCGACCACACCGGGCCCCGCAGGCGTACCGCGCACACTGCGATCATCGTCAAGCGGCGCAAGTTCGATTGCGACGGGCTCCGGCATCCCGGTGAAGATGACCGGAAGCTCCAGTGCCCGATACTCTTCACGCCGTTCCCTGCGGAAGACGACGAGTTCGCGCGCATTGCGCGGCAGGGTGCCGAGTAGCTCGTCGGTGGTGAGGTAGAAGGTGTCGTCCGGGGAATCGAGCTTGCCCGCCGCCACCAACTCCCGGCCTAGCGCCCCTGCGGCAGACCGAGTTCCGTCCACCGCGGTGAGGAAGCCGGCCTTGGTGAGTTCCACCGACCGCACCTGGGCTCCGGTGAACTGCAGGAGTCTGCGAAAGATCCGACCCTGCAGCGCGGGCATGCCGGCCAGCAGTTCGGCTTCCGCGCGCTCGCGGGCGGCCACCGCCCGGCCCGCCCGTACCCGAGGCCGTTCGGCTTCCGGCCTGCCCGAGTGAACGGCGGCGATTCGGACCACCGCCTCGGGATCCTCCCGCCACGAATGCCCGATGACATTGCCCTCGTTGGGGCCGTGGAATCCATGCTGCTCGACGAACTCGGCGACCGACAGATGGCCCTGCCCCACCGACCACACGTCGTCGGCGAGGCTGGTCTCGATGACGCCGCCGTACCCGGCGAGCAACGTCGGCACCAGATCCGCACGTCCGAGTCGGCCGGTTATCGACTCGACCTGAGACCGAAGCCCGTTCAGAATCATCCGAGTGCGGACATGGGCCCGCATGACGGTGGTGAACCGGTGCACCGAATCGGCCAGCAGGGCACGGGGATCGGCTGGATCGCCCGGCAGCACCTCGGCTCGCCACCAGTCCATCTGCTCGTCGTGCGCGCACTGGGGCGCCCAGCGCTGTCGAATCGCCGCCAGCGGCGCCTTTACCGCTACGAAGGGCAGCCTCATCGGGTCACTCTTGGTGGGCGTGGCATCGACGCGCACCGAACCCAACAGGTCGCGTTCGAAGTCGTCACCGTCCATGCCCGGCAGGAGACCCGCCAGTTCACGGGCCCGATCGACGTTCATCGCCTGCCTGCCGTAGAAACAGGCCGTCGCCCATTGGTTCGGATCCTCGGGGACGACGAGTGCAGCCCGAGGAAGCACGCCGAAGTCGTACATGCCTGCGCGAGAAGCCAGTTCGACTCCACGACCCCAGAGCGACCAGCACAGCGGCGACAGGATGTCCGGGGTGGCCTCGCCGACGTTCGTCAGCGTCCACGTCCGGCCCGGCTCGCTGCTCCCCCGGATCGGATCCGTCAAGCCCGCGGGCATGCCGTCGTCGACCATCGTCCTCCCGATCCGCTGATGACAGTCAACTGTCACTCCCTGCGAGGATTCTGACACGACTCATCGACACACGTCCGGCTTTCTCATGTGTTCCGAACGGACTTGACTATGACAGTCGACTGCCATAGCG
>NZ_JBOGDD010000065.1:0-2671 GCF_050701675.1 Mycobacterium sp.
GAGCACACAGTAGGGGCGTCAAACGCGTTTCAGCAGCTCATCGCCGGTCAGGACGGGCCGCCCACCCGAAAAATCGCCCAAAGATCACGATCAGATCTCGTAAAGGTTGCTGTTTGGGTGCTGTCACCGTTTAAAGTGCTAGTCGTGGGAAGGCATCAACTCGCGAGAAGCAGGCGGAAGTCGCCTGCACTCACCGCCGGTGCCGTTGCCGCGTTCGCCGTGTTCTTCGCCGTCGGCGGCAGCGCCGGTCCGATCGCAGTCAAGGAAGCGCCGAAGCCGGTCGTCGAGGCCGCCGCCGAGACTTCCGTGCCGTGCTGCGTGGAGATCGTCCAAGCCGCGCCTGCTGGCTTCTCGTCGGGTCCGGCGGCCGTTCCGTCCGCCACGCCCGCGCAGATGGCCGTGGCGTCGAGGTGGCGGGTCATTCCACGCACGTTGCCGGTCGGGCTTGCTTCCGAGCGGGGGCTGCAGGTGAAGACCATCCTGGTCGACCGCAGTATCAGCGCGATGTTCCCCGAGATCCAGGACATCGGCGGCGTACGGGCGGACAGCCTGAGATGGCATCCGAACGGTTTGGCGCTCGACGTGATGATTCCCAACCCCGGGTCGGACGCGGGCATCCAGCTCGGCAACGAGATCGTGGCGTACGCGATGAAGAACGCGGACCGATTCGACCTGCAAGATGCCATTTGGCGGGGTGTCTACTACACGCCCAGCGGCGGGCGGTCGAGTATCGCCGGCCACTTCGACCACGTGCACCTGACCACCCACGGCGGGGGATATCCGACCGGCAGCGAGCTGTACTACCGCTGAGCAACGATTGGGTTCGCTACACCTGCGTCAATCGAGCAATGAGTCGCAGGTCACGCCACGAACCGTCAGCGCTTCTTGCGGATCGCGTCCTCGGTGGCCGACGTGGAGTCGGCCTTGCCGCGCTTGTCGGCGCGCTTCTCCTTGAGTGACTTGCCGGCCTTCTTGGACATGGTCGATCTGGGGGATTTGTCAGACATCGCCGGCCCTTTGATTGGGGGCCTGAATGGTCCCGATCCCCAGACCATACGCTCGCGCGGTGTGGGGCTGTCGGACTGCGAGTGAGAATCGTTCTGCGCCAAGGTATTCGAACCGAACGCCTGGCCACGGGGGATCGACGACGACGCTGGGCGTCCGGCCGCGCGTTCGCAGGCATAGGCTCGGGACGATGGCGGAGTTCACCGCAGAAGATACCGACGTCGAGGCATCCCTGCAGTTCGGCGCGGATGCCGCGGATCTGCGGGCCGGGATCGACGATCTCGCGGGCCTGCTCGCAGGCAGCCTTGGCCTGCCCGAGCTGCTGACCCAGGTGGCGGCGTTCACGTGCCGCGCGATCCCTGGTGCCGACGGCGCCGCCGTGACGTTGCTGCGGGTCGACACCACCGACGTCGAGGTGGCCGCGTTGGCTGCCAGTGCGCCATTCGTCACCGCGATCGACGAGATTCAGTACGTGACCCTCGACGAGGGGCCGGGCATCACCGCGGTGCGTGATCGACGTGCCGTGCGGTCCGGCTCCCTGGGCGGGGAGAAGATGTGGCCGAGATTCGGGCCCCGTGTCGGCCGGATGGGCGTGCACAGTGCGCTGGCGCTGCCCTTGCTGTTGCCCGATCGCGTGGTCGGGGCGATCACCGTGTATGCCTACGCCAAGGACGTATTCGACCCCCACGCCGTCGAGCTGGGTGAGTTGTTCGCCAAGCCCGCCGCCGCCGCCGTCCACAACGCGCAGGTTCTCGCCGAGGCGCTCACCCTGAACGACCAGCTGCGCAAGGCCCTGTCGTCGCGCCCGGTGATCGACCAGGCGATCGGCCTCATCCGGGGCCGCACGGGCCGCAGCGCGGAGGACGCGTTCGGACAGTTGCAGGCGATGAGCCAGGCCGAACATCGCAAACTGGCCGAGGTGGCGCAGCTCGTGGTCGACGAAGCCGTTCGGCGGGCGCGCGCTAGGAACAAGTCGTCCTGAAGGCCGTTCCGCAACGCGTTTAGCAGCACTAACGGGCCACGACGGGCATCCGGCGACCCCCTCGGGGTGGTAACGTGAGGGGTGTTGGGAACCCAACCAGTCCGGGATTGAGTCAGCTGTCCGCCGCTGTTCTCTACGAGCAGCCGCTCACGCCGGGCACTCCGGTGACATCCGCCAGTCGGGACCACCTTGAACGCTCCAACTCGCTTTCCGTCGTTGTCTGGTCGCTATGTGCCGGAACGCCTTTCGCCGCCAAGCATCGGTATGCTCACGAGCTTTCCGCCGACGCCGTGCGGGCTCGCGACGTTCAGCGCAGGCTTGGCGGATGGCTTGTCCGCCAAGGGGTCCGACGTCAGCGTCGTGCGGGTTGCCGATGGTGCGGAGTCATCGAGCGCAGCGGTCGTCGGGGAGCTCGTCAACGGCTCGGCGGCGTCCATCGGCGCGTGCTCGGAGCTACTGAACCAGCGTGACGTCGCCGTCATTCAGCACGCCTACGACGTGTACGGCGGCGCCGACGGCAGCGAGGTGCTCGACGTCATCGACGGCCTCCGGGTCCCGGTGATCGTCGTCGCCCACGAAGTTCTCAAAAACCCGACGGCACACCAGCGTTCGGTGATGGAGGCCATCGCCGAGAAGGCCGACCGCATCGTCGTCATGTCGGAGGCCGCCAACGATCGCCTCAGC
>NZ_JBOGDD010000066.1:0-1956 GCF_050701675.1 Mycobacterium sp.
CAACTGCTCACCGGTGGCTCACGGCTGGACTCGGCCGCGCTGCGCGACGCGCTCTTGGACTTGAACGAATTCTGGCTCACCACCAAGGCTGCCGAGATCGGCATCACGGCCACCAGCGGCTTTGCGATCGTCGCCACTGGCGGCCTCGGTCGCGGTGAGCTGCTGCCGTTCTCCGACCTTGACCTGACCCTGGTCCACGACAACATGCCTCGCGAGGTGGTGTCCCAGGTAGCCGAGCTGCTTTGGTATCCGTTGTGGGATGCGAACATTCACATCGACCACAGTGTGCGCACCGTGCCAGAGGCGCTCAAGGTCGCCGGTGAGGACATCTCGGTGGGGCTGGCCATGCTCGATGCGCGGCACATCGCAGGCGATTCCGATCTGTCGACGCTCCTGGTCGGTGGCGCCCGTCGCCAATGGCGCACCGGCATCGCCCCCCGCTTCTCCGAACTCGTCACCCACACACAGGCTCGCTGGGAGCGCAGCGGTCAGATCGCCCACCGCGCCGAACCCGACCTCAAGAACGGCCGTGGCGGGCTGCGCGACGTTCAGCTGCTCAATGCGTTGGCCATCGCGCAGCTGGCCGATGCCTATCCCAGCCGTTCGCTCGCCTCGCCCACCGGCTCGCTTGGCGATGCCCATCTCGCGCTGCTCAACGTGCGCACGGAGCTGCATCGCGTCTCGCGCCGCGGCAGAGAGATGCTCCAGGCTCAGTACGCTGACGAGATCGGCGCTGCCCTGCACATCGGCGACCGGTTCGATCTGGCCCGCATGCTCAGCGATGCGGCGCGCACCATCAGCTACTACGTCGACGCCGGGATCCGGACTGCGTCGAATGCCTTGCCACGCCGCGGGTTGTCGGCGCTGCGGCGTCCGGTGCGTCGACCGGTCGACGAAGGCGTCATCGAGTACGGCGGCGAGGTCATGCTGGCCCGCGATGCCCGCCCCGAACGCGACCCCGGCCTGATACTGCGAGTCGCCGCCGCTTCGGCCACCACCGGGTTGCCCATGTCGGCGTCGACGTTGAGCCGGCTGGCCGCGACGGCACCGGAACTCCGCACGCCGTGGCCCCGTCAGGCGCTCAAGGATCTGTTGGTCATGCTGGCCGCGGGACCCGCGACAGTGGCGACCGTCGAGGCGTTGGACCGAACGGGACTGTGGGGCAGACTCTTTCCGGAGTGGGGTGCCGTGCGGGACCTGCCACCCCGCGACGTCGTCCACATCTGGACGGTGGATCGGCATCTCGTCGAAACCATCTCGCGGGCAAGTGCCTTCACCACGCGGGTGTCCCGGCCGGATCTGCTGGTACTCGGCGCACTGGCTCATGACATCGGCAAGGGGCGCGGCGGTGACCACAGCGTCATCGGGGCCGATCTCGCGGTTCAGATCGGCACCAGGCTGGGCCTCTGGCCGTCGGACGTGGCGTTGCTGTCCAAGATCGTCCGCTACCACCTGCTGCTGCCCGACACCGCCACGCGCCGCGACCTGCAGGACCCCAAGGTCATCGCCGCAGTCGTCGACGCGTTGGACGGTGACCTGGTGCTTCTCGAGCTGCTGCATGCGCTCGCCGAGGCCGACTCCCTGGCCACCGGGCCGGGAGTATGGGGCGATTGGAAGGCCTCGCTCATCGGCGACCTCGTGCGTCGGTGCCGGCTGGTGATGGCCGGTGAGCCCCTGCCGACTCCCGATCCCGTCGAGCCACGGCATCTCATCCTGGCTGCCGACGGCGCGGTGCACGTCGAGCTGGCGGCGGGGGACAGCGCGCACGTCTTCGACGTCACGATGATCGCCCCGGACCGCAGAGGGTTGCTCTCCAAGGCCGCCGGGGTGTTGGCCCTGAACTCGCTGCGGGTGCACTCGGCGTCGGTCAACAGTCACGAGGGTGCCGCGATCAATACGTTCGTCGTGTCACCACACTTCGGCGCGCCCCCCGCGGCCGAGCTGTTGCGCGAGCAG
>NZ_JBOGDD010000067.1:0-12991 GCF_050701675.1 Mycobacterium sp.
GCGGTCACCCGACACCGAGGAGCTGAGCCGGTTGAGCACCACTCCGGCCACGCCGGCCAGGACACCCGCGCCGATGAACCCGATCGTCACCAGGGACAGTCGACGCCCGGGATCGGGTGCCTGCTGATTCGTCGGAGTCTCGGCGGCCTTCGGATCGGTGATGCGGCCCGAGACGAGGAACCGCAGCACCAGCACGCCGCACACCGTGCCGATGAGCGTCGGCAGCACGTCGACGGCGGACGCGCCTGAACGGCTCAGCACCGCTGCGCATCCGGCGAGGCCCGCCAGCGCGATCGCGATGCTGCCCAACGGTATTCGACGTGTCTCGTATTGCGCCGTGAGCGCGGCTATCACGCCGATCACGACCAGGATCACGACAGTGAGGAACAACTTGTCGGACGTGCCGAACAGCTGGATGGCCCATTCCTTGACCGGGCCGGGCGTGAGATCGATGACGGTAGAGCCGATGGCGGTTCTCGAGTCGGCCTGCGGCCCGAAGGCGACCGCCGTCAGTTGGGCCACACCGAGGGCGACTGCCGCGGCGGCGACGCCGACCAGTCCGCTCGGGCGGGGCGGAGCCTCTTTGCCCACAAAGGGCGGGTGATCAGCCGTTTGGGCCATGCGACCACGGTACCGAGATGTCGACCCGAAAGGCTTACCGGAAAGTGACGTCGGCTAGGTTGCTTTACATTCTGACCTCAATGTGAAAAGTACCTCAGCGGAAAGGGAACTAGATGGAGATCTCGGGCAAGAAGGCGATCATCGTCGGCGGTGCGTCGGGTTTCGGGCGGGCCACTGCCGAATCACTCGCGGCGCGCGGAGCGAACGTGGCGATCCTCGATCGGCCGCAGTCCGACGGCAAGGACGTCGCCGCCGGGATCGGGGCGGCCTTCCACGAGGTCGACGTGACTGACTTCGCAGGCACCGAGGAGGTGCTGCAGCAGGCGATCGACGGTCTCGGCGGACTCCACGTCATCGTGACCACCGCGGGCGGCGGCATCGGCGAACGCACCATCAAGAAGGACGGCCCGCACAGCCTGGACTCCTTCCGGGCCACCATCGACCTCAACCTCGTCGGCAGCTTCAACATCAGCAGGCTGGCGGCGTTCCACATGAGCAAGAACGATCCGGTGGATGATGAGGCCGAGGAGCGCGGCGTCATCATCAACACGGCCTCGATCGCGGCGTTCGAGGGCCAAATCGGGCAGGTGGCCTACACCGCGTCCAAGGCAGGCATCGCTGGCATGTGCCTGACGATGGCCCGCGATCTGGGCAGCCTGGGCATCCGCGTGCTCGCGATCGCGCCGAGCCTCTTCGCCACCGGCCTCACCAAGGGCATTCCCGACGAGTTCGCCAGCGCGCTGACCAAGGATGCGGCATTCCCCAAGCGGCTCGGCAAGCCGGAGGAGTACGCCAAGTTGGCGCTGGCGATCGTGGACAACCCGATGCTCAACGGGCAGTGCATTCGTCTTGACGCGGGACAGCGCTTCGCCCCCAAGTAAGGTGATTTCGGCGCGGAAAACCGCGCTCGACGCGGCTTTCCGCGCCGAAATCGCAGGGGAGGGATCCGATGGCGACCATCGCGACTCAGATGATCACCGCCTTGGCGCGAAGCGGTGTCCAACGCGTCTACGGGTTGCCCGGGGACAGCCTCAACGGTTTCACCGACGCGATCCGTCGCTCGAAGGAGATCAGCTGGCAGCACGTCCGGCACGAAGAGACGGCGGCGTTCGCCGCGGCCGCCGAGGCAGCACTCACCGGCCAGCTGGCCGTCTGCGCCGGAAGCTGCGGACCGGGAAACCTGCATCTGATCAACGGGCTGTTCGACGCGCAACGGAGCAAGGTCCCGGTGCTGGCCTTCGCCGCGCACATCCCGCGCAGCGAGATCGGTTCGGACTACTTCCAGGAAACCCACCCGCAGGACCTCTTCACCGAATGCAGCGTCTACTGCGAGCTGATCAGCACTCCCGAGATGGCTCCACGCATCCTGGAGATGGCGATGCGCGCGGCGATCGAGGAGAACGGCGTCGCGGTGGTCGTCGTTCCCGGCGAGGTCTTCCTGGCGCAGGCCGCGGAGTCGGGCTGGCTCACCAAGCCGATCCTGCCCACCCGATCGGTGGTGCGACCGGACGACGAGGGTCTGCGCCGGGCGGCGGAGATCCTCAACGCGGGCGAGCGGGTCACCATCCTCGGTGGCGCCGGGGTGGCCGGTGCACACGACGCGCTGATCCGCCTGGCGGGCACCCTGAACGCACCGGTCGTGCATGCGCTGCGTGGCAAGGAGTTCATCGAGTACGACAACCCGTTCGACGTCGGCATGACGGGCCTGCTCGGGTTCGCGTCGGGCTATAAGGCCATCAAGGAAGCGGACACCCTGCTGATGCTGGGCACCGACTTTCCGTACCAGCAGTTCTATCCGGACAACGCCCGCATCGTGCAGGTCGACCTCCGAGGAAGAAACCTGGGCCGCCGCACACCGATCGACCTCGGCCTCGTCGGCACGGTCGCGGACACGCTGGAGGCGCTCGCGCCGTTGCTCGTCCAGAAGCCGTCCCGCGAGCACCTCGACCGCTCGCTGCGTCACTACGCCAAGACGCGCAAGAACATGGACGGGCTGGCGGTAAACGACCGCGATAAGAGTCCGATCCGTCCTGAATACGTTGCGGGACTTGCCAATCGGCTTGCCGCCGACGATGCCGTGTTCACCGTCGACGTCGGATCGCCTGTCGTGTGGGCCGCCAGATACCTGCACATGAACGGCAGGCGACGGCTCGTCGGCTCGTTCAATCACGGCACCATGGCGTGTGCGCTACCTCACGCGATCGGTGCGCAGACGGCCTTTCCTGGCAGGCAGGTGGTCGCGTTCGCCGGCGACGGCGGGTTGACCATGATGTTCGGTGAGCTGATCACGCTGCTGCAGAACAAGCTGCCGGTGAAGGTGATCGTCTTCAACAACTCGTCGCTGAACTTCGTCGAGTTGGAGATGAAGGCGGCGGGCATCGTCAACTTCGGCACCGAACTCGTCAACCCCGACTTCGCGGCGGTCGGGCGGGCGATGGGGGCGTTCGGGCGTCGCGTCGAGCACCCCGGTGACCTGGAGCAGGCGTTGACGGACGCGTTCGCTCACGACGGACCTGCCGTCGTGGACGTGGTCACGGCCCGGCAGGAGCTGTCGATCCCGCCCGCCATCAGTGCCGAACAGGCGAAGGGCTTCTCGCTGTACGCGATCCGGACCATCATGGCGGGACGCGCCGATGAGTTGCTCGACTTGGTCACCACCAACGTGGCGCGCCGGCTTCTGGACTGACGTTTCACGCAGGGCGAGGCACCGCGGCCTTCGCTCCCTGTCCGATCCACGACGGGATCGCGCGTCTCACGTCGGACGGACCGGACACCGCAACGCTTCCATCGAGCAGCGCATGGGACCAGTCGACGTCGCCGCGCCAGATCCGGGTGAGCGTCAACAAGCTGGCCTCCACCGTGCCCGCCACCTCGTACCCGGGATCGAAGTCGCAGACGTCGGCCCGCCCGTCGGCCATCACCAGCCACCACCGCGACGCCCTGGCGGCCACCCCGGTGAGATGAAAGGCGACGGTGGTGCGTGAACGCGGCCACTCGTCGATCGGAACGGTCCGACGGATGTCCCACATCAGCAGGTGCGGGTCGAGGTCGGCCTCGCCCAGCTCACCTATCCAGCGGATGCCCCACCGGCCGAGGGCGTCGACCACCTCGCTGAGTTCCTGCCCGCACTGGGTCAGTGAATAGGCGGTGCGGCCGTCGATCTCCGACCGTTCCACCACGCCGGCGCGCGTCAGCGCCTTGAGTCGTTTGGACAACAGCGCGGGCGACATCTTCGGGACGCCGCGGCGAAGATCGTTGAAATGCCGACTGCCAAGGAGCAACTCGCGCACGACGAGAAGCGTCCATCGCTCGTCGAGCAGTTCCATGGCCTTCGACATGGGACAGAACTGGCCGTATCCGGACACGTCGTCACCTCCAGCCGTCCCGCACGGACAAAGAAGCCCAGTACAGACATAGAACCAGTGCCGGTACAGATCTGTAACTAGATCGCCGACATCGTTCGGCGCGACGATGGCGGCACCAACCTCGAAGGAGCAGTGATGACCGCCGTCGTGCAAGACCGCGAACTCGAATCCAAGCACCGGGCGCTGTGGGCGCTGGGTGACTACCGGACCATCGCCGACGAACTGGTGGCGCCGTTGGGACCGACTCTGGTCGCGGCCACGGGTGTCGGCGACGGTCACCGCGTTCTCGACGTGGCTGCGGGAACCGGTAACGCCGCGATCGTCGCAGCGGCCGCAGGGGCCGCGGTCGTCGCGACCGACCTGTGTCCCCGGCTGCTGGAGCAGGGTCGCGCGAGCGCCACGCAGCGGGGGATCGCGCTGGAATGGCGCGAGGCCAACGCGGAGGCACTGCCCTTCGAGGACGGCGAGTTCGACGCCGTGATGTCGTGCATCGGGGTGATGTTCGCGCCGCACCATCGGCAGGCCGCCGACGAGCTGGTCCGGGTGTGTCGACCCGGCGGGACGATCGGCGTGCTCAGCTGGACGCCCGAAGGATTCATCGGCAAGCTGTTCGCCACCATGAAGCCGTACGTGGCGCCCGCGCCCGCCGGCGTGTCGGCGCCGCCGTTGTGGGGGAGCGAGGACCACGTCCGGGGCCTTCTTGGAGACCGGGTCTGCGACGTGGTGACCGAGCGGCGGGGCCTGCCCGTCGACCGCTTCGCCGACGGTGAACAGTTCCGTGACTACTTCAAGGCCAACTACGGCCCGACGATTGCGGCGTACCGCGGCCTCGGCGATGACTCCCAGCGGGTGGCGGCCCTCGACGCCGACATCGCCCGCCTCGGCGACGAGGCGCTGGCCGGGTCGCTGACCATGGACTGGGAGTACCTCCTGGTGGTCGCGACGAAGCGCTGACCGGTTCGCCACTGGGCGGGCGATCCGGGATGAGCCTCTGTCTGCGAGTTGGCCCACATTTGCCGACGTCTTTCGGCGGGGTGGAATTGAATCCAGGTTTGCGGAGTTCGTCTAGGTAACTACCCAGAAGACGATCGAGGAGCCCACCCCATGTCCGTTCAGTTGAAGACCAATGCTCTACTGGCGGGCATGGCCACCGGCGGGCTGATCGCAGCCGGTCTCATTGGCCTCGGCGCGCCCACCGCATCCGCTGCGTCCGGATGTTCCGACGTAGAGGTCGTATTCGCCCGTGGCACCGCCGAACCCGCGGGTGTCGGCCGTGAGGGCCAGGCGTTCGTCGACGCGCTCAAGGGCGACGTCAAGGGCAAGACCGTCGGTGTGTACGCAGTGAACTACCCCGCATCGTATGACTTCATGCAGGCCACGGCGGGCGCCAACGACGCCAGCGCCCACGTCCAGGCCACGGCGGCGGCCTGCCCGGGTACCAAGATCGTGCTCGGTGGCTACTCGCAGGGCGCGGCCGTGATCGACGGAATCACCGGGGACCCGAGCGCGCTGTTCGGCCTGGGCCAGCCGATGCCCGCCGAGGTGGCGAATCACGTTGCCGCCGTGGCCGTGTTCGGCAATCCATTGAATCGCTTCGGTGGTTCGCTGACCGCGTTGAGCCCCTTGTACGGCGCCAAGACCATCGACCTCTGCAACGGAGCCGATCCGGTGTGCTCCTCCGGCGACGATCGCCCCGCGCACAGCCTCTACGTCGAGTCCGGATTGACCAGCCAGGCAGCGAGTTTCGCCGCCGATCGCATCAAGAGCGGCCCAGTTCCCTCCAACGCTTAACCCGCGGCGCCGATGGCCGTCGTCACCCGCAGGAGCCGTCGCCCGACCGCGGCGACCCTTCGAGCGTCCAGGCGCGGCCGAACGGCGAGCGGATGGACCGCGACGATGAGGGTCACGGCGCCGCGGTGGTCGAAGACCGGCGCGGCGATCGTGGCTATCGGGCGCGGATCGGGTGCCTCTTCGTCGGTGAACCCGATCATGGTCTCGGCCAGTAGCTGATCCATGATCTGGCGCACGTGCGCCGGTATGCCGTCGCGTTCGAGAGCCCCCATCAACTGGGCCGTCTGCGCGAGGGCGGGCGTGGTGAGATCGACGTCGTAGCCGCGATCGCGGGTCCGGGCGAGCGCCTGAGCGAGATTGTCGGCCAGCGCAGCGTTGGAGGCCGCCGTCCGCTGAATCCAGGCCCGTTGGCCATCCGCCGTGTCCCACGCCGCGAAGGCGACGCCAAACGGCGGGGCATACGGGATCCGCTCTCCCGGACGAGCAGTCGGCGCAGAGGGTTCGGCGCCCTCGTAGGCCGTGATCACTAGCGAGTCACCGTGCCGTTCGAGCACCGAGGCCGGGTAGCCGAGCTCGGCCGATAGTTCGATGGCGGCAGCGCGGGCGGCGTGCGCCAGCGAACGCGTGGCATCGGCCCGATCGGCCACCGCGGCCAGTGCGGGCCCGAGCGAGAAGGTCTTGTCGACGGGATCACGGGTCACCCACCCGCGATCCCACATCGTCTTCAGGATCGCGTGCACGGTGGCCTGCGTCAGGTCGAGTTCTCTTGCGACGTCGGAGAACCGGAGCCGCTCGTTGCCGGGCCTTGCGAGCAGCTCCACGATGGCCAGTACGCGTTCCGTTGGCGCTGACGTCGAACCTCTAATGCTTGACTCCCAGCTTTCAGTCGGCATACCGTCGGGCGAGCAAGTCGATATGTCGAAAGTATTTCTCGATTATTCGATAAATACAAGGCGGATGAAACACGAGCCGAAGGACGGTCTGGATGCTGGATCCGCTGCCCAGCGTCGGACAGATCGTCACCCTCGACGGCGTTCCCGACGCGCTCGACCGGGCCCGCAAGTCCGAGGGGCCGCCGCGGATCGTGGTCCACCCGGGGAATGCAGGAGACCTGACGTGACCGAACGCGAAGATCGCCAGGACATCTCGGAGGTGCTCCTGCGTTACGCCACCGGTATCGACCGTCGGGACTGGCCGCTGTTCCGCACCGCCTTCACCGACGACTGCGAATTGGACTACGGCGAGATCGGCACATGGCACGGTGTCGACGCCGTCACCGAGTTCATGGAGACCTCGCACGCGATGGCGGGCCACACCATGCACCGACTGACCAACCAGGTCATCACGGTCGACGGCGACCGGGCCGCGTCGCGCACCTACGTCGACGGCCTCATCATGTTCGGCGAGGCCGGCTCCGGCGTTAACGCGATCGGCTTCTACGACGACGAGATCGTCAGGACCGACGGCGGCTGGCGAATCGCCCGCCGTCGCTTCACCCCGGTGCGCGTCAGCGCGGTAGGAGACGGCTCGTGAGCTTTGCCGAGAAGTACGGACCGTGGGCGGTCGTCGCGGGCGCCTCCGACGGGGTCGGTGCCGCGTTCGCCGAGGGTCTGGCCGAGCGCGGCGTCAACGTCGTGCTGCTGGCCCGACGGCAAGCCGTGCTCGACGAGGTCGCTGCGGGGATCGAAACCAGGACCGGTATTCAAACTCGAACTGTGGCAGTCGATCTCGCGCAGTCCGGCGCAAGCAAGGTGGTCGCCGACGCCACCGTGGACCTCGACGTGGGGTTCCTGGTCTACTGCGCGGGCGCGGACCCGAACTTCCAGCCGTTTCTGGCCAACCCGGTGTCGACCGCCGAGGCCATGATTCAACGGAACTGCACCGTCCCCGTGCAGTTGAGTCACCACTTCGCTCCTGCGATGGTCGAGCGCGGCAGCGGTGGCATCGTCGTCATCGGTTCCGGCGCTGGATTCGTCGGCGCGCCGAACATGGTCGCGTATGGCGCGACGAAGGCATTCGACATGGTCTTCGCCGAAGCCTTGTGGGGTGAGCTCCACGACGAGGGAGTCGACGTGCTCGGGCTCATTCTCGGCAAGACGGACACCCCTGCCCTGCGACGGTTGGAGCGGGAGATGGGAACGACGGCCACGGAGGACGAGCCGCCAGCGGACGCCGCGACCGTTGAGGAAGTCGTGGCAGCGGCGTTCGAGAACCTGAGCAACGGACCCACGCACCTGGTCGGTGAGGCCATGCGGGCCGGCATGCAGATGTTGACCTCGCTGCCGCGCAACGATGCCGTGCAGCTGATGATCGCCGCCAGCGCCGCATCGATGGGACATGGAAGTAGCTGAACGGCAACGACTTCGGCAATATCGCCCGCGACCGGACGGCCTTGGCGCGACGATGTCAGCCATGCCCGATGACGCCCCGACCCTGACCGACGAAGACCAGACGGCGCTGCAGGGCTGGGTGCGGGCCGCTGGCCTTGGGTCGGAGGTGACCGACGTCGAGCCGCTGACGGGCGGCAGCCAGAACATCGTGGTGCGGTTGCGCATCGACGATCGCCCGATGGTGTTGCGCCGCCCGCCTCAACACCCCCGTCCGACGAGCGATAAGACGATGCTCCGCGAGATCGCGGTCTTGAAGACGCTGGCGGGTACCCCAGTGCCACATCCCGGATTCATCAGGGGCTGTGAGGACCTCGACGTACTCGGCGTGGTGTTCTATCTCATGGAGGAGGTCGACGGCTTCAATCCGGGCAACGAGATGGCGCAGGCCTACGTCGACGATCCGATCATGCGGCACGACGTCGGCCCGTCCTACGCGGCCAGCTTGGCGCAGCTGGGCAAGGTTGAGTGGGCGGGCAGCCCGCTGGCGGCGATCCGGCGGCCGGGATCCTTTCTGGCCCGCCAGGTTCCGCAGTTCCTCGGCCTGCTTGGGAGTTACCGCCACGACGCGTACGACCCAGGGTCGCTGCCCGCAGTGAACGAGCTGGCCGGGTGGCTGGAGGCCAACCGCCCTCCCGACGGCCAGCCGGGAATCATGCACGGCGACTGCCACCTCAACAACGTCCTGCTGCGTCGTGATCGCCCCGAGCTCGCGGCCTTCATCGATTGGGAGATGTGCACGGTCGGGGATCCGCTTCTCGACCTCGGCTGGATGATGGTGTGCTGGCCGGCCGAACCCAACACCATCGACGCGGGCGCGGCACTCGCCCAGCTCGGCGGCCTCGCGAGTCGACGCGAACTGCTCGACGCCTATGCGGCGGCGGGTGGACGCAGCACGTCGCGGCTCGATTGGTACGTGGCCCTGGCCTGTTTCAAGTTGGGCATCGTCATCGAGGGGACCTGGTCCCGCTATCTGGCCGGACAGGCCAGCAGGGAAGCCGGGGAGCGGCTGCACGATTCGGCGGCGTCGCTGATCGAGTTGGGCACCCGGGTGACCACGGGCGACAATCCGTTCGTGTGACCGTCAGCGATAGGTGTCGAAGCCGAGTTTCACCGCGAGCGCCATGCCCGCGACGGCGATCATCAGTCGCAACGGTGTTGCCGGGGCGCGCCTGACGATGATCGGTCCCAGCCGCGAGCCGACCAGGCACCCGAGGCCGAGCGGCACCAACGCCAGCCAGTCGATGGGGGCGAACACGACGAAGATCACTGCCGCAACGGTGTTCGCGATTCCGAGCACCACGTTCTTGGTGGCGTTGGCGTGGGGGAGGGATTCGCTGCCCGTGCGTAGGAAGAGGGCGAGCATCAGCACGCCTGCCGCGGCGCCGAAGAACCCGCCGTACACGCAGATCACCAGGATGGCCACACCCTCCAACACCGGTCGGTGGCGATGGGCGCCGTCCCGGCGGTCGCGTTGAGGCAGCGCGATCAGCACGGCCGACGCGGCGAGCAGCACCGGCACGACGTTCTCGAAGCCCTCCGAGGGGATGGACAACAGCAGCGTGGCGCCCGCCGCGCCGCCGACCACCGCAACCGGGATCAATCGCGTCAGCGCTGTGCGCTGGCCGCGCAACTCCGGTAGCGACCCCGAGATGGATCCGATCCCGTTGAAGACCAGCGCGACGGTGTTGGTCACGTTCGCTGCCACCGGCGGCAGCCCGACGAGAAGAAGAGCCGGATAGGTGGACACCGACGCCAGCCCGGCGATACTGCCTGCCAGGCCACCAACGATGCCGGCGACGAAGAGAAGTGCCGCGTCCAACCAGTTCACGCTTTCCACCAACACCACGGCGCCATCGGCGATGAACCCTAGTGGAGATGCCACGACCGAGCGTGGTTGCGTCCGCTGCCGCGGGACGTCTAGCATCGCCTTCGTGCCGAAGCGACTCGTAGTAGCAACCCACAGCGGGGTCTGATTCAGACCGACCCCTCGCTGTGGGTCGTTGCTACACCGTCGGTCGATTCCTCTGACAAGAGAAGACCGGCACATGACTTCCACTACTTCGACGCAATCCGCCATCGGCGCGGCCCCCTCGTTCGCGGCCCAATTCGGCTCACCGCTGCCGCGGGAGCTACGCGCTGAAGCCGATTCGATGTCCACCGATGCGTTCCACGCGAAGTACACCCCGTCGTCGGGTCCACTTCGGCTCGGCCAATGGCAATGCGCGGACCCCGAGCGGCCAGCAGGGCGGCTCGGCCCTCAGGCCCGCAACTATCAGGCCACCATCGCGGTCGGTGACCGCATCGGCACCTGCACCGCCGCGGCCACCGGACCCATCGCCGCGCTCACCGCGATGCTCCACGCCCGCGGCATCTCCGTCGAGATGCTGAAGTTCCACCAATTCCATGCGAACGGAGACACCGCGACGTTCATCCGCGGCACGGACGGCACCCGCGACGAGTGGGCGATGGGCTGGTCGGACGATCCAACGCAGTCGGCGCTGCGGGCGATGATCGCGTGCGCGAACCGCCTGCACCAGGGGGACTAGCCTGCGGACTGCGCTACCGGCGGGCAACGCAATCCGTCGACGAGCAGCTCGAGCAGGCGATCGCGCTGAGCGGGATCGCGGTCGGGTTGCTCACCGATCCATGCGATCGCCGCGGCCATGTCGAGCACGTCCTGCGGTCGGGTGTCGTCACGAAGGTCACCGTGGTGGACCGCGCGCTCCAACAGCGCGGTTCCCGCGTCCCGCGCAGCGCGACACGCGCTGTTCTCGCCTGCCTCGGACGGGCGGACCAACGTCTCGGCCAGGCCCTTGAAGACGTTGCCCTGTTCGATGTATGCGCTGAGCCAGGCATGCAGCGCGCGGACGGGATCGGCGTCGTTCAGCATCGTGAGCGCCAAGTCGCGGATGCCAAGTAGGCCGTCGTCGATGACGGCCACGACCAGCAGGTCCCTGGTGGGGAAGTGCCGATAGAGCGTGCCGGGCCCGACGCCAGCAGCCCGCGCGACGTCGTCGAGTGATGCGCTGACCCCGTGCTTGGTGAACGCCGAGCGGGCGGCCTCGACCAATTGCCTGCGGTTGCGTTCGGCGTCGGCCCGCAGCGGACGCGATGAGGTGCGGTCTCTCGGCACGGGCCCTCGTCCTTGATCGGCCATTGCTTGATCAGCCATTGACACCCACCTCCCAATAAGCGGAGACTATCTCCATATATGAAGCGGAGAACGTCTCCGTATTCTAGACGAAGGGTCACGACATGGAGATCACCGTGATGGCGTTCCCGGCGGCCGACGACCCAGCCGGCGTCGGGGGCCTGCTGTCCCAGATCGAGTCCGCAGCGGCGGCGGGTTTTCGGCGGGCGTGGGTACCCCAGCTGCCACCGGCTCCAGGTACCGCGAGCTGGGACACGCTCACGGTGCTCGGCATCGCAGGCGCGCAGACGCCTGACATCGAACTCGCCAGCGGCGTGGTCGTGGCCCACACCCAGCATCCGCTGACGCTGGCGCGACAGGCGCTCACCGTGTCGGCGGTGGTCGGCGGCAGGCTCACCCTGGGCATCGGCGTCGGTCACCGCTTCATGGTCACGGACATGTTCGGTTACTCCTATGACGCCCCTGCGGCCTATCTGCGGGAGTATCTCGAGGTCCTGGGACCTGCGCTCGCCGGTGAGCCCGTCGAGCACCACGGACCGCGGATCACCGCGGTCGGCCAGGTCGATCTGCCGACGGCGCCTGCGCCGCCGCTGGTGATCGCCGCGCTAGGACCCCGAATGCTCGACCTCGCCGGCGAACTCACCGACGGCACGGTGGCCACGTGGACCGGCCCGAGGGTCTTGGAGGAGCGCATCGTCCCGCGTATCAGCAAGGCCGCCAACGACTTCGGGCGTCCCACGCCGCAGATCGTGGTGGGTGTGCCGGTGATGGTCACCGACGACACCGAGTCGGCCAGGGCGACCGTCCTCGATGAGATGGGGCAGGCGGGGGAGTTCCCCGCCTACCGGGCCATCCTCGAAGCCGAGGGCGTGGACACCATCGCCGACGTCTGCCTGATCGGCGACGAGGAACACGTCGTCTCCCGACTCCGCCGGTTCGCCGACATCGGGGCGACCGAGTTCGTCGCCTCCCCGCACGGCGACGCAGCGATCCGGTCACGGACGGTGGCCCTGATGCAGTCGCTGTCCACCGATGCGGTATTGCGATCTGCCTGAGGCCTTCTCGGCCCGTTCGGTCAGCGCAACGGGCGCAGGATGATCGGCAGACCGTCCATCGGCACCGGCATGCCGCCGTAGTCCCACGTCTCCTGGTATCCGGGGCGCGCCGGTTCCAGCCGGTACTTGCGCAGCAGTCGGTGCATGATCGTCTTCACCTCGAGTTGGCCGAACGTCATGCCGATGCACTTGTGCGAGCCGCCGCCGAAGGGCGAGAAGGCGTAGCGATGCTTCTTGTGCTCGCTGCGCGGTTCGGCGAACCGGTCCGGATCGAACTTCATCGGGTCGGTCCAGAACTCCGGCAGCCGGTGGTTCAGGCCGGGATACGCGATGACGTTGGTGCCCGCGGGAATGTGGTAGCCGAGCAGATCCGTGTCACGCACCGCCCGCCGCATGGCCCACTGAACGGGCGTGACCAACCGGATCGACTCGTTCATGACGAGGTCGAGTGATTCGAGCTTCTCCAACGACTCGATGTCCACCGGCCCGTCGCCAAGGCGGTCGGACTCGTCGCGGCAGCGGTCCTGCCACTCGGGATTCTCGGCCAGGTAGTAGGCCATGGTGGTGGCCGTCGAGGTCGAGGTGTCGTGCGCGGCCATCATCAGGAAGATCATGTGG
>NZ_JBOGDD010000068.1:0-7012 GCF_050701675.1 Mycobacterium sp.
GGCGACTACTACGGCACCGGACGCGCCCCCGGCGTCGGAATGGAGATCGCACGGCGCTTCGCGCACCTGACCTATCGCGGCGAGACGGAGTTGGACGACCGGTTCGGCAACGATGCCCAGGGCAACGAGAGCCCAACCACCGGAGGCCGCTACGCCGTTCAGAGCTACCTGGAACATCAGGGCGGCAAGCTGGCCGCGCGGTTCGACGCGGGCACCTACGTCTCGTTGACGGACGCGCTCAGCACCCACGACGTCGGTAGGGGCCGCGGCGGAGTGGCCGCAGCGCTGAGCAGGGTCACCGTGCCGGTGGTCGTGGGCGGCATCACCTCCGACAGGCTCTACCCGATTCGACTGCAGCAGGAACTGGCCGACCTCCTGCCCACCTGTACCGGCTTGAACGTCGTCGATTCGGCGTACGGCCACGACGGGTTCCTCGTCGAAACCGATGCCGTAGGCGAATTGATCCGCCAGACACTGGAGTTCGCGTCCAAGTGACCAGTGACGAATCACGTCAGCGTCAGTCGCTGTCCTTCGGTCAAGAGGCGGCCGCCTACGAGCGGGGGCGACCGTCATATCCGCCGGAGGCCATCGACTGGCTACTCCAGAAGGATGCGCGCAACGTCCTCGACCTTGGAGCGGGCACCGGCAAGCTGACGGTCCGCTTGGTCGAGCGCGGTCTCGACGTCACCGCCGTCGATCCGATCCCGGAGATGCTCGAGGTCCTCAGCCGCTCACTACCCGACACCCCGGCGCTCCTCGGTTCCGCGGAGGACATCCCGCTGCCAGACGACAGCGTGGACTCCGTGCTGGTCGCACAGGCCTGGCACTGGTTCGACCCCGAGCGCGCCATCAAGGAAGTGGCCAGGGTGCTGCGCCCAGGCGGTCGGCTCGGGCTGGTGTGGAACACCCGCGACGAACGCCTCGGTTGGGTGAAGGATCTCGGGCGCATCGTGGGCCACGAGGAAGACCCCTTCAGCCGTCAGGTGACGCTGCCGGAGCCCTTCGCCGACGTCGAACGCCACCAGGTCGAGTGGACGAGTTACCTGACGCCGCAGGCACTCATCGACCTCGTCGCATCGCGCAGCTACTGCATCACCTCACCGGCCGCCGTGCGCTCCAAGACCCTGGATCAGGTGCGGGAGCTGCTGACCACTCATCCGGCGCTCGTCAACACCGCCGGCCTGGCGCTGCCCTACATCACGGTGGGCGTCCGGGCCACGCTGGCCTGAGCCCTTCGCCCACTGCACGCTTGTTTACGGGGGTTCCTCGGGATTTGCGTACAACAAGCGGGCAGTCGGCGGCAGGAATTGGTGCACAACAGACCCGTGGCCGTGCCCGACGATTGGTGAGTGTCCGACCGACTCGTCGTCGCGACCGAGGCTCTCGCCGACGGCAGCCTCACCCGTCGTGACCTGAACCGCCGATACACCAAGGTCCATCGAAATGTCTACGTCCGCAGAGGTGTGGAACTGACCGCCCTCGATCGCGCCCGTGCGGCGTGGCTGTGGTCGGATCGGCATGCGACCCTGGTCGGCCACTCAGCAGCCACTTTGCTCGGCAGCCGGTGGATTCCGGACGACGCGCCCGTCGAGGTGGTCCACTCCCGCAGACCTCCGGCCAATGGCATCACCGTTCGCACCTACGAGCTCCGCGACGACGAGGTGTGCCGGATCGACGGCATCGCCTGCACGACTGCCGCGCGGACTGCGTACGACCTCGGCAGGCTACTTCCGCTGGAGACTGCGGTGATTCGCGTCGATGCGCTCCTCAACGCGACCTCGGCCACACCGCGGTCGGTCGACGACGTCGCCCGGTGGCATCACGGCGCAAGAGGCGTTCGACGATTGCAAACCGTGATGGACCTGGTCGACGCCGGGGCGGAGTCACCACAGGAGACGCGGCTGCGGTTGCTCCTCGTCCAGTCTGGACTTCTCCGCCCAGTGACACAGATCCCGGTGACGAACGAACACGGTCGCGTGGTGCGCCGAATCGACATGGGCTGGCCCGAGTGGAAGGTGGGCGCCGAGTACGACGGGGAGCAGCATTGGAGGAATCCCGTTGACCACGCCAATGACATCGACCGTCTGGAGTTCCTCGCCGCCAAGGGATGGCTCATCGTGCGCGTCAGTGCGAGGCAATTGCGCTACGAGCGGCCGAGGGTGGTCGAACGGGTGCGACTCGCTCTGCAAGTACGGGGATGTCCCGCCTGAGCCCTTCGCCCACTGCACGCTTGTTTACGGGGGTTCCTCGGGATTCGCGTACGACAAGCGGGCAGTCGGCGGGGCGGTCAGGCTGGCGCACCGAACCAACGCTGCAGCGCCGCAACCAGTCCCGGCCCGTCGGTCGTCTCCGTCGCCCATGCGACGTAGCCGTCGGGGCGCAGCAGCATCCCGGTGACCGGCGAGTCCACGACGGTGGCCCTTACCAGGTCGACGCGGTCGGCCCAGCCGGCCGCGGTTGCGGCGAACGCACCGCCGGACAGATCGAGCAACACGGGTCGCGCGTCACGCAACAGCTCGGCTACGCGACGACCATCCGTGAGCGTCAGCTCCGGCACCAGGCGCCCGGACAACGCGTGCTCGTCGTCGACGGCATAGCGCACGTCGGAGCCCGCCAACAGGTGCGCCATGTGACGACGCACCTCCGGCTGGGTCAGGAGTTCGCCGAAAAGCGTTCGCAGCGCCCCGACTTCGGGACCCGGCGCCATCAGGGCCTGCTGCGACAGCGAGTGCATCATGACCCGCTCCCCGACGGGACGGCGCTCGGACTCGTAGGTGTCCAGCAGGCCGGCCGGAGCCCAGCCCTTCACCTGCGCGGCCAGCTTCCAGCCCAGGTTGACGGTGTCCTGCAGGCCCAGGTTGAGCCCTGGCCCGCCCATCGCCGAGTGGACGTGCGCGGCGTCGCCAAGCAGGAACACGTTGCCCGCCCGGTAGGTTTCGGCCAGCCGGGTGTTCTGCCCGTCGATCCGGCGAAGCGCGTGCGGGCCTGGGCCGTCGGGTGGCTCGATTGGCAGATCGACGCCGAGCACGCGTCGCGCACTCGCTCGCAGATCCTCGAGGGACATCGGCGGAGCGTCGACGGGTAGCCGTCCGGCTTCCATGGTGGCGAATAACGGCCGGCCCGGCTGCATGGTGGCGAAGATGTAGCCACCGCGGTCAACCCTGTTGTGCCCCCAGCCAAGTGGGCCGAATCCCGGCAGCACGTAGCTACCGTCCTCGGCACGCAGCTCGTCGGGCAGCCGCACGTGCGCCATCCGGGTGACCGTGCTCGAGGTGCTTCCGGGGAATTCGATGCCGGCCGCCTTGCGCACCGGACTGCGCCCACCGTCCGCACCGACGAGGTACCTGGCATCGAGCCGGTAGCCGCGCTCGGGTGAGTCGACGGTGACGGTCACACCGTCCGCCTCCTGCTCGACGCCGGTGAGCTCGTGCCCCCAGCGGATCTCCACCCCCAGATCGCGGGCCCGCTTCTCCAGAAGGCGCACCACCCGTGGTTGCTGAATCAACAACGCATGCAAAGGATTGTCGGTGATGCCGAGCAGGTCCATCGACAGGCCCGAGAACATCCACTGATACATCGCGGCGGGAGGCCCGTCGTCACCGCCGAACGCTTGGTAGAGGCCGCGCATGTCGAGCAGCCGGATCACCTGGCCGACGAGGCCATTGGCCTTCGGCTCTTCACTGGGCCCGGGCAGCTTGTCAAGGACGACCGGACTCACTCCCGTCAGTGCAAGCTCGCATGCGAGCATCAATCCGTTCGGGCCTGCTCCAGAGATGACGACGTCAGCCATGGTTCTTCTCATCCGTTCGTTTCGTCGGTTCGGGCAACCCTGCGGCAACCGCGGCAAGGCCCTCGCGCAACAGGGTGGTGACGGCGACCGGAGGGTCCGCCGTCGCATACGTGTCCATGGCCGCGTCTCCGACCGCTCGCACCACCGCGCTCACCAGTCGCGGGTACATGTCACGCGCTGGGTCGGTACCGCTGCGCTCGGCGACGACGTCGACCCACTCGTCGAACAGTTCCCTTGACATCGCGTTTCGGATCTCGGGTCTCATCAACAGCTTTCGGATCTCGACCAGTTCCGCCCTGGTCGGCACCCGGTCCTCCGCGCTGGTCGCCTCTCCGAAGTCTTCCTCGAGCGGCTGCAGCACGGCCTCGGTGATCGAGGTCCACAGCGGCTCGTCCGACGGACGCCCGCGAAGCACGACGATGCTGCGGCGCAGCCGCTCGGCCTGGCGGTAGGCCAGCGCTTCGTACTTGCCGTTGAAGTAATTGTTGAAGGTGCGCAACGACACTCCGGCCAGGTTGGCGATCGCCTCCCGCGTGACGTCGTCGACGCCATGCTCGAACGCCAACTTCAGCGCCGCGTCGCTGAGCGCCCTTCGCGTATCGGCCTTCTTGCGCTCGCGCAGTCCGAGCGATCCTTGCACTGACATGACCGCCACCGTACGACGAAACTTGCACGGTATGCAAGATTGCCTGGTGGGCAAGTTCTGGACTACGTCGCCCGCCGGACTCCGCTCGCGATCACGTCGCGGACCAGTGGGACGCCTGGCCGGTACGCCAGGTGGACGTACGACGGGGCGTCGAGCGCGACGAAGTCCGCCTGCCGACCGACCGCGAGAACCCCGACGTCGTTACGGCGCAAGGCCGCCGCGCCGCCCGCGGTCGCCGACCACAGCGCCTGCGCGGGGGTGAAGAACATGTCACGCACCGCGACGGCGATGCAGAACGACATGCTCGACGTGAACGACGATCCCGGGTTGCAGTCGGTCGCAAGCGCGACGGTGACACCGGCATCGATGAACCGCCTCGCGTCCGGCCACACGGCGCGAGTGGAGAATTCGGCACCGGGAAGCAACGTCGCCACCGTCGTGTCGGCCGCCGCGGCGAGGGCTTCGACATCGGCGTCGGAGGCATGGGTGCAGTGGTCGACCGAGGCCGCCCGCAACTCGACGGCCAACTGGATGCCAGGGCCCTGCTCGAGTTGACCCGCGTGCAACCGCGGCACCAGTCCCGCCGCCATGCCCGCCTGCAGAATGGTCCTGGCTTCGTCGACGTCGAAGGCGCCCCTGTCACAGAAAACGTCGACCCAGCGCGCCAGCGGCGCACAGGCCCGCAGCATCGGGCCGACGACCAGATCGACGTAGCCGTCGCGGTCGTCGCGGTACTCGGGAGGCACGACGTGCGCGCCGAGGAACGTCGTCTCTTGCGTGAACTCGCGGGCCAGCCGCAGTGCTCGGGATTCGTCGGCAACGGTCAGACCGTAACCGCTCTTGGTCTCGAATGTCGTGACGCCCCCACGGACGAGTTCGTTCGCCAGCCGCTCGACGCCGTGGCTCAGGGTCGAGTCGTCCGCCGCCCTGGTGGCCGCGACCGTGGTGGCGATGCCGCCCGCGGCATAGGGCTGCCCGCTCATCCGCGCCGCGAACTCCGCGGAGCGCTCGCCGGCGAACACCAGATGCGCGTGGCTGTCCACGAAGCCGGGTATCACGCTGACGCCACCGAGATCGGTGCGCGAGTCGGCGTCAGGGGCGTGCCCGCGATCACCGACCCACACGATGCGATCGCCGTCGACGATCAGAGCGCCGTCGGCGATGATGCCGAGCGGACTCCCGTCGCCCTGGCTCGGATCGTTCGTGACGAGCTCGCCGATCCCGGTGTACAGCATGGTCATTGGGCGTACTCCCCCATGAGTCCCGAGATCGACTCCGCTAGCGCGGCGCCGACGTCGTCGATGCCAAGGTGTCTCCGATCGGCCACGACGACGCGGCCGTCGACCACGACGTCGGTGACGTCCGCGGCAGTAGCCGCGAAGACGACGTTCTCGACGGTCGCGCCGCCGCCCGCGGTGCGCAGCGATGCCAGGTCCACGGCCACCAGGTCGGCGCGCGCGCCGACGCTCAGCGTCCCGGCGTCCGTCCAGCCGAGCGCATGCTGGCCATCGAGAGTGGCGGCGCCGAGCAACCGGTCTGCGGCGATGATCCCGCGCTCCCGGCGGGCCAGGCGTTCGTCGAGTTCGGTCGCCCGTGCCTCCTCGAACAGATCGATCACCGCGTGGGAGTCCGACCCGAGGCTGAACAGTCCGCGGCCGGCCAGCAGCGCGGCGGCCGGACCGATGCCGTCGCCGAGGTCGCGCTCGGTGGTCGGACAGAAGCACACGCCCGTCGCCGTGCGATCGAGGTCGGACAGGTCCTCGTCGGTCAGGTGGGTGGCGTGGACGGCGGTGGTCCTGGGCCCGAGAACGCCTGCGTCGCGGAGCAATGCGGTAGGGGTAGCGCCGTGTACGGCGAGGCACTGGTCGATCTCCGCCGTCTGCTCCGAGGAGTGCACGTGCAGAGGTGCGTCATGAGCGTCGGCCCATTCGACGACGGCGGGCATGTGCTCGAGTGGGACCCCACGCACCGAATGCAGTGCGGCACCAATGATGACGCGATCACTGGCCACCTGACGATGCAGCGCCTCCACCCGCTCGGCCCAACCGTCGCCGCTCCCGTCGCCGAAGCGCTGCTGAGGGCCTGGCGCCAACGGAGCCCCGTCGACACCCGAACTGAGATAACACGTGTCGAGCAGGGTCAGCCGCACACCGGCGTCGGCAGCACCCGCGATCAGGGCCTGCCCCATCTCGTTGGGATCGGCGTATGCCGTGCCGCCGACGTCGTGGTGGAGGTAGTGGAACTCGCCAACGGAAGTAATTCCCGCACATGTCATTTCCGCGTAGACCGCACTGGCGAGCCGCCGATATCCGTCGGGATCGAGCCGACCTGCCGCGCGATACATCAGGTCGCGCCACGTCCAGAAGGAGCCGCGGTCCCGCTGCGTGCGGGAGCGCAGCGCCCGGTGGAAGGCATGAGAGTGCGCGTTCGCCAGGCCGGGCACGACGAGACCCGAGAGCCGATGCGACGACGGCAGCGCTGCGGCGTCGGCGACGATCGAGGTGATCCTGCCATCGGACACCGAGATCAGCACCCGGTCCGACACGGTGTCCCCGCCCAGCCAGGCGTGTTCACAC
>NZ_JBOGDD010000069.1:0-18082 GCF_050701675.1 Mycobacterium sp.
TGTGCGACGTGTGCCGGGTGTGCCGCGTTCGGGTGCATCTGGGGACACCACCGAGATTGCCCGCCTCTGAGCGACACCCGGGCCAGCCCAATTCCCTTGCATCACTTGAGTTTCAGGCGTCACAAAGCACGGTTTCTTGTCAGTGGGTCGAACTACTGTTCGGGTATGAGTTCGGGCACCCTCCACGACCGCGAGCAGATCGCCGCGGCCCTCGACGGGTACCTCACCGCCTTCGCCACACTCGCCGACATGTCCTTCGACGCCCTCACCGCAGCGGAACTGTTGACAGTTCTCGACAAGATGGAAGCCGTCTCCAGGCGCGCTCCGACAATCGGGCACCGCGTGCTCGCCCGCCTGCAGCGCGAAGCCTCCCCGGTCGCGTTGGGCGCGAAGTCGTGGCGCGACGTGTTGAAGATTCGGCTGCGGATCTCGGCCAAGGACGCCAACCGGCGCCTCGACGAAGCCACCGACCTCGGACCCCGGGTCGCATTGAACGGCGAACCCCTGGCCCCGAAGTTCGACAAGGTCGCCAACGCCCAAACCCAGGGCAGGATCAACGCCGAACACGTCGCGGTGATCCGCACCTTCTTCACCACACTCCCCGGTTGGGTCGACCCCACCACCCGCGAACAAGCCGAAACCACCCTGACCCGCGTCGCGGGCGGGTTCGGCCCCGACCAGTTGCGCAAGGCCGCCACCCACCTGGGCACCCTGATCGATCAGGACGGACCCGAACCCGACGACGCCGAACGCGCCCGCAAACGCACCATCACCCTGGGACCCCAACAAGCAGATGGCACCAGCAGAATCAGCGGCTGGATCGACCCACAGCTACGTGCCGTCCTCGAACCCATCCAGGCCAAGCTCGCCGCCCCCGGAATGTGCAACCCCGAGGACGACACCCCCTGCATCAAGGGCACCCCCTCCCAAGCCCAGATCGACGCCGACAGACGATCCTTCGGGCAACGCACCCATGACGCGTTCACCGCGATGGGGCGCAACTTCCTGTCCTCCGGAGAGTTGGGTCAGCACAACGGCCTCCCCGTGACGATCATCGTCTCCACCACCCTGCAGGACCTCGAATCCGGCCGTGGTTCCGCGGTCACCGCCGGCGGCACTCTGGTGCAGATGGCCGACGTCATCCGGATGGGCTCCCACTCCCACCACTATCTGGTGGTGTTCGACAAGCACACCAACGAAGCGTTGTACTTGGGTCGGTCCAAACGGATCGCCCCCGCCGCGCATCGGATCGTGCTGCTGTCCCAACAGCGGGGCTGCACGTTCCCCGGCTGCACCGTCCCCGGCTACGGCTGCCAAGTCCACCACATCAACGGCTGGGCCAAGAACAACGGCCAAACCAACATCGACGAAGAAGTACTGGCCTGCGGCCCCGACAACCGCCTCGCCGAAACAGGCTGGACCGTCCACATCCGCAACGGCATCGCCGAATGGACCCCACCCCCACACCTCGACACCGGCCAAGCCCGGATCAACTACTACCACCACCCCGAACGCCTACTCGCCGACCCCGACGACCCGTAGTGCGGGTCAGCGCACCACCTTCACGGACGCCATCGTCGGGTCCGAAACGCTGATGGGGTTGCCCGCGTCACGCAGTGCCGTCAGTAGCGCGAGCACGTCGGCGCTGAGGCTTTCCCCTGGCATCACCAACGGAATGCCCGGCGGATAGGGCGTGATGGCCTCGGCCGCAGTGCGTCCGGATGCCTGGGCCAGCGGCACCGACTCCTCAACCGCGAAGAACGCCTCCCGCGGCGTGAGCACCGTTTCCGGACGCACTGCTAGCAGGTCGGCGACCAAACCGGATTGCGAACCTGCGGGGCGCAGGCCGAAGTGCGCGGCGGCCTCGTCGAAACCCGTTACCAGACGGTCCATGTCGGCGTCGGTATTGCCGATCGTCGTGATGCACAGGACATGGCCCGTACCGCTCAGGTCCGGTTGGACGCCGTGCACGCGGTTGAGGCGCGCGACGACGTCTCTCGCGTCGGCGCCCAACCCCGCGGTGCCGATGAGCAGCTTCGTCTCGTCAAGTTGATGCAATCCGGTATCCGCGCCCGCGAGATGCTCGGACCGCAGGACGCTCAGCCCGGGTATGGCGGCCAGCCGAGATGCCGTGCGTCGTGCCCTCCCCAGGGTTTCATCGAGCAAGCGCTCGCCGTGCAGCATCATCTCCCGCCGCGCAAGGTCGATCGACGCCATGATCGCGAAGTGCGGGCTGGTGGTCTGGATCAGCTGCAGCACACGGCGTATCGATGCCGGATCGAGCTGGGCCGGGTCGACGTGCAACACCGCCGCCTGGCTCAGGCCCGACAGAATCTTGTGCACCGAATGCACGGTCGCCGCCGCGCCGGACGTCTCGCCCGGTGCCGGTAGGTCGGGATGGAACGCGAAGTGTGGTGAATGTGCTCCGTCGACAAGAAGTTTCGCATCGTAGCGGCGGCACAGCTCGGCGAGCGCCGCGATGTCGCCCGTAGTGCCGTAATACGTGGGGTGCAGAACCCACAGCGCCTTCGCGCCGCTCTCGACGAACCCCCGCTCGACCACGTCGGCGTCCAACCCGTGCGCGACGCCGAACCCGTCGTCCCAACGCGGTTCGAGCCAGATCGGTCGGGCGCCGACCTGTACCAGACCCGCGAGCACCGACTTGTGGGCGTTGCGCGCCACCAGAACCGGCTCGTCGGGACGCAGCGCCGACATGGCGACGGCGATGTTGCCACTCGTCGAACCCTGAACCAGGATGAAGCTCTGTCCGACGCCCCACGCGTCGGCGATGAGCCGCTCGGCTTCCAGGATCGGGCCCTCGGGGCAGTGCAGGGTGTCGGTGTCGGGCAGGTTGTTCAGGTCGAGGGCGGCGATGTGCTCGCGGAACCACGGATCCAGCGTCCGACCGCCCTTGTGGCCAGGGCTGTAGAACGGCGCCTGCCCCCGTTCGACGAAGCGTCGCAACGAGTCGAAGAGCGGTGCAGCGTCATGCATTTCAAATCCCATAGACCCGCTCGGCGTTGTGCACCCCGACCATGTCGACGATTCCGATGGCATCGTCGACGGTGCAATCGCCGGTGCGCACCCAGCCGCCGAGCACCAACCCCATTGCGCGGCGCCACAGCACAGATCCCAACAGGTGCAGTTCGGGCGGACCGAAGGCGTCGGAGGAGTACAGCTGCTTGGCGAACGGCGCCGTCTCGAGCGCCTCGGCGACCAGTCCTGTCGACCGCACGCCGAGATAGTTGATCGCCAGTCCCACATCGAAGTTCACGTGATCGAACGCCTGCGCCAGATAGCCCGACTGGCGCTGGAAGGGGTAGCAGTGCAGCAGCAGGACGGGCACGGGCGTCATGGAGCGCAGCAGCGGTAGCAACAGCATGGGATCGGTGCGGTGCAGATCCAGGTCGCGATCGCCGAAGCCGACGTGCACCTGAATCGGTAGACCGTGCGCCGCGGCCTCGTGCACGCCGAACGCGACCAGCACCGGGCTGTCCACCCGAAGAGGCTTGGATCGACCGCTCAGCTCGCCTGCGTGGGCGACGACTTCGGCATCGGTCGGCCGGGACCAGTCGACGTCGAAGCCGGTGCGGTAGGCGCAGATGGTCTTGGTGCCCACCACGTCCGGGCTGTCCACCGCGGTCCGCAGCGCGGCGCGGAAGGCATCAGGAAAGTCGGCAGGCGACGTGCCGCCCTCGAGCAGGTCTTCGGCGAGACGCTCGAGCCGGAGGATCTCCGAGGCCGGAACGTCGCTGAGCTTGGTGAGCTGCTCGGGGGTCGTGATGAGGTCGCCCTTGAACCCGGTGTCGACGATCCAGCGCCCGACGTTCGCGGCGGGCAGCATGATCCTGGCCAGCTCATCCGGGGAGAGCTCGCTGCGTCGCGCCCAGTAGTCGTCGGCGGCTGCGAGGGGATCGAGTCCGAGCAGCGGTGCGCACCACCGCCGGATGGAAAGACCCAGCGGCGAATCGAATTGGCTCATGAAGTCGGGAACGGGATCGGTCGAGCCCTCGTTGATGGCCGCCTCGAATGCGCCGCGGTCGACGGGTTCGTTGAAGTTGCCGTGCACGTGGTGGTCGATCAGTTCGACGGCGCGCAGGTGCTCGGCCAGCGCGTCGGGCACTTCCGCGTGCACGCGGTCGAATACGTCCGGGAGGTCACCAACCGGCATATCGTGCCACCTCCTCGGCATTCACCCTTCCCGCGGCCGCATCGGCGATGGCTGCGCCGAGGATCTCGACTGCCCGGCTCGCCTCGTCTTCGGTGAGCACCAACGGTGGCGTGATCTCCAGGACGTTGCCGCCGACGTAGTAGACGACCGCTCCCAACTCCCACGCACGGTAGACCACCTGGGCGGCGAGGCGGGGATCGCGGTCCCCCGTCTCCGGGTCGACGAGCTCGAGGCCGATCGCGAGGCCGCGCCCGCGCACGTCGCCGATGTGATCGGCTCCCGGCGATCCGGATAGCCCACGCAACCCGTCGGCCAGCAAGGCGCCGACCTTGGCGGCGTGTTCGGGCAGTCGGTCGGCCACGATGGTGGCCAGCACCGCGCGGCCGGCAGCCGTGCACACCGGATTGCCCGCAGTGGTGAGCAGCGCCGCCGCGGGAGGATTGTCGAGAATCTCCGCGGGCCCCACTGCCGCCGACAAGGGCAGACCGCCGCCGAGCACCTTGCCGAACGTCACGATGTCGGGTACCACGCCGTCGTGTTCAAAGGCATGCAGGGTTCCCGGCCTTCCGAGCCCCATCTTGACCTCGTCGCAGATCATCGGCACCCCGTGCCGGCGGCACAGCTGGTGCAGGCGCGCGAGGAAACCCTGCGGCGGCACGACAAGACCGCCGTCGGACAGAATCGGCTCGACGATGAGGCAGGCGATCGCGCCGCCACTCAGGTGCTGCTCGGCCAGCGCGAGGCAGGCGGTGACGTCGGCGTCGACATCACCGTGAGTTGGCCGAAAGGGGTTGGGGTAGGGCAGGAACACTGCGTCGGGGTCCGCGGGCACGCCAGCGTCGACGTGCACGCCCGACACACCCATCGCGACACCGACGCCGCCGTGGTAGCTGTGCTCGAACGCCATGATGGTGCGTCGACCACTGGCGTGCCTGCAGGCGCGCAACGCCACGTCGTTGGCGTCGGAGCCCGCGTGTCCGAGATACACCCGCCGCTCCCCGGTGCCCGGGACCAGTGCCAGCAGGTCTTCGGCCAGGCCCACCGAATCGGGGTGGACCGCCGACAGGCCGCCCGAACCCGGAGCCGTACGCACCGCGCGACTCACCGCCTCCACGATCGCCGGGTGCCCGTGGCCAAGCCCGCTGGCGGTCCACGTCGCCGAAAGGTCCAGCAGTTCACGACCTTCGGGGTCGACGAGCGTGGAGCCATGGCCCGACACGACCTCCAGCGGAAAGAACCGCAGCTTCTCAATGCCCGCGACAGCCGCCTCGTCACGGGCGTAGAGCGTGCTCACTCTGAGACCGACGGGCTGGCCGCTGTCAGGTCGAGCTCCCTCACCAGCGATTCACCGACCCGCTTGGCGATACGCGAGGCGGCGATCGCGATCACCAATCCTATTGCGCACCAGTACAATCCGAGCAGCGGTGCCGCCGACCACTCCGCGGCGTCCTTGACGTTGAACCACAGCACCACCAAGATCACCACGGCGCCCAGCAGCGGCAGCGCCAAGCCGAGCACCCTGCCCTTGCCGCCGTGCATGCGAGCGAACCTCGGCGCGCTGGTGAACCAGGCGGCGGCGATCTCGACCAGCAGATAGCAGACCATCAGGCACACCGAGCCCGCGACCGCGAACAGGAAGTAGGTGTTGATCGCAGGGTTGCCGGTGCCCATGTCGGGCCACCCGATGGCGCCGCAGATCAGGTCTACCACCAGCGCCAGACCGACCACCAGCCACGTGGCGAAGCGTGGGCCGCCGGTGCCCTCGTGGATCTGTGCCAATGCCTTCGGGCCGAAGCCGTCGCGCCCGAACGCGTAGAGCATCCGTCCGGAGGTCGCCGACGTGGCGAGGTGGCAGCCGAACGCCGACACGATCGCCGTGAAGATGATCAGCAGGCTGAACCACTGGCCGATGTACGTACTGCCCAAGTCGCCCAACGTGTTTCCCGAGCCGGCGAACGCTTCGAGGCCTGTTGCGTCGGTGCCGAAACCGACGACCTGGGCGAACATCACGACGACGAACAGCACGCCGGTCAGGATCAGAGTGCCCGCCAGCGCGCGCGGGATGTTGCGGCCTGGGTTGTCGGTCTCCTCGCCCATCGATGCGCAGGCCTCGAATCCCGCCCAGGACAGGAACGCCGCCACCACACCGCTGATGACCGCGGAACTGGAGACCCCGTCGAACGAGAACACGCTGAAGTCGACACCGGTCGACGGCGCGCCTCCGCGGGCGAAGATGACCACGACCAGCACGATCATCGACACGATGCCGATACCCTCGATGACGAGCAGGATCTTGCCCAGTAGCCGGACGTCACGGCCCGACAGCAGGAACGAGATCACCGCACCCACCACCACGACGGCCAGCCACGGCAGCTGATACGGGTTGTCGTTGCCGGGCTGCAACTTGGCGACGAAGGCGTTGACGAAGGCTGCCGTCAAGGCCAGGGTGCCGATGGAGAATCCCACGTACGCCCCGAGCATCGCGAAGCCGGAGAAGAACCCGGCCCGCGGCCCGATGGTGCCGCCCACCAAGCCGTACGCGGACCCCGCGTGGTTGAGGTGGCGGGTCAGCCGCACGAAGCTGTAGCCGACCAGCGACACCCCGATCAGGCCGATGACGAAGACCAGCGGAATGGACTTGCCGACGGTGGCGACCAGGCCCTGACCGTTCCCGGACATGGCCAGGGTCGGCCCCACCAGGGCGACCGACATCGCCAGCGCCACCCAGAATGGCAAGCGGCGGTGGGGCAGCTGGTCGGCTCCCTCCGATGGACTGGCCGACGACGTGCTCGTACTCATCGATGTCTCCTCTCGGGATGGGTCAACAACTCCACGCAAGGCGCAGCGCCCTGGTGGTCTCGGCAGGCGTTGAGTCGCCGAAAGTGGTTATCTCGTGCGTTCTTACCGCGACCAACGCGTCTACGACCGCCGGTGTCAGCAGCTCCGCGGCGGTCGCGGAACCCCGAAGCGCCTCGATCGCGGCCCGCTGCTCGGTCTGCAGCGGTGGCGGCGCCGCGGCCGACTGCGAGGGGTCTTCGGGGATCTCGGGCGGCAGGTCGAGTTCGCGGTCGATACCGCGCAGCGCACTACCGAGGAACGCGGTGGCAGCCAGGTAGGGGTTGGCGCTCGGATCGATCAGCTTCAGTTCGGCGTTGGCGCCGTGCGGGCTGCCAGGGGTGGCCGCGATGAACCGCACCGCCGCCTC
The DNA here is from genome assembly GCF_050701675.1 of Mycobacterium sp. Taxonomy (GTDB): domain Bacteria; phylum Actinomycetota; class Actinomycetes; order Mycobacteriales; family Mycobacteriaceae; genus Mycobacterium. Next base: position 7,377 of record NZ_JBOGDD010000069.1, read on the forward strand.
GCGGTTCTCCAAGCCCCAGCACGCCGACGCACCGGCCCAGTTGCCGGGTTTGAGCCGCAGTGCGGACACCGCCGAACCCGCGTAGACACCGATGAGGTCCGGCAGGGTGTCGATGACGCCTGCGATGGCGGACCCACCGGCGGCCCGGAGGCCGCGCGGCCCCTCTCCGCCCGAGAAGAGCGGGCCTCGATCGTCGGCCAGTGACAGGTGCAGATGGGCCCCGTTACCCGCGCCTCCCTCGAAGGGCACCGGCGAGAACGAGATTCGCAGCCCGTGGCGTGCCGCCACCCTGCCAAGCACGATCCGCGTCAGGATCACGGCATCGGCCGCGGCGACGGGCGTGGTCGGCGCCAGCGAGACCTCGAGCTGATCGTGGCCGTACTCGGTATGGATCTGTTCGATGCTCAACCCGGCCCGCTCGGCGGTGGTGGCGAGGTCGACCAGGAACGCCGAGCGGTCCAGCGACGTGCGGATGCCGTAGGGCGACCACGGGTCGGTCGTGGCCTGGTTGGCGTCGGGTGCCAGCATCGTGGCTTCCAGTTCCGCGCCGATGAGGGTCGTCAGGCCACGATCGGCGGCCGTTCGTTCGGTCCGCGCCAGCAGGGACCGCGGACACAGTGGCGCCGATGCGCCCTGCTGGTCGGTGAGATCACCCGGCGCCCACGCGATACCGGCATCGATGACGCGCACCTCGGCCGGGTCGATGCGGATCCGCAGGTCCCCTATGACACCGATGGTCGGCGTGAAGGCGATGCCACTGTCCACGCAGAAGACGCTCCACGACGGCGACACGCCCATCCCGGAGCGCTGGAAGTCACCCAGTCTTCGCAGGGGGACGTACTTGGCCCTGGTCACGCCCGCAAGGTCGGTCACCGAGCCTGCGACGAGCTCGACGCCGTCGGCGCGCAGCTCCTCGATACGGTCTTCCACCACGGGCATGGAACCTCCTTCGACGCGTGAGTCTTCTGGAAAGCTATGTCATGAATGTTTCAGAATGTTTAAATTCGACGCTTTAGGATTGATTCATAAGATTTCAGAACGGAGGATGCCTGCATGTGCCGCCTGCTTGGTGTCGTCTCCGCAGCATCCGTGTCCGTCGCCGATGCCGTCGGCGAGAACGTGCTCAAGGACTTCGTCGCCCTGACGAAGGTGCACGGCGACGGCTGGGGTGTCGCCGCCGTCGAGCGCGTCGGCGACTCCCCGCGGGTCGAGGTGTCTGCCGGCACCGCACTGGACGATCCACTCTTCGCCGCCGCCACCGGTGACCGGCGGTCCGCTGCCACGCTGGTGCACCTGCGCTGGGCCACGAGCGGGCTCGCGGTGCGGCCGGAGAACTCCCATCCCTTCGTCGCCGACGGCCTGGCGATGGCCCACAACGGGTCGATCAAACCGATGGGCCCGCTGGATGGCCTCCTCGAGGAGGATTTCGCCGCGTCCCTTCGCGGGACCACCGACAGCGAACGGTACTTTGCCGTGATCCGTCAATACCGCCGCACTGCAACGAGTCTCGCGGATGCCGTGCGGCGGGCGGTCGCCGAGCTACGGCAGCTCTACCCCGATGCCTGCCTCAACGCGCTCGTTCTCGGCGAGGACCAGCTGATCGTCGTCCATGCGCACGCCCGAAGCCGCCTGCTGGCCGAGGACGTCGAGGAGATCACCGCCGCCGACCTGCCCGCCGAACACCTCGAGGACTACTTCGCGTTGCGCATCGCACGCCCGACCGACGACACGGTCGTCATCGGATCCACCGGCTTCGGTGACCTCGACTGGCAACCGTTGCCGCCGGAGTCCGTGGTATCCATTTCGTTGCACGACCTTTCGGTGTCGCTGCTGCCACTGGCGGACGATCGATGACGGTGTCCGAACGTGCGAGTGCCGCGCTGCCGACGCTCAGCAAGGCGGAGCGGCGGGTGGGACGGGCCCTACTCGCCGACTACCCGAGCGCGGGTCTGGCCAGCGCCGCCCGCCTCGCCGAACGCGCCGAGGTCAGCCCACCGACCGTGCTGAGGTTCGCGCAGTCCCTCGGCTACGACGGGTTCACCGATCTCCAGGTCGCGTTGCGCGCCGAGTTGACGGAGCGCTCCAACGGTCCGATCACCCGCCTGTCGACGGCGCCCGCCGCAGGCAGTCCGCTGGCCGCCCTCTTGAAGCAGGCCCGCGCCCAGAATGACCGTGCCGCAGAGACACTCGCCGAGTTACCGGCTTCGGCGGTAGATGCTGCCGTGGCGCTGCTCTCCGACACCACCCGACCGCTGCACCTGCACGGCGGCCGGTTCTCGCACCTGCTGGCCATTTACCTCGCCGCCCACCTCGAACAACTGCGCCCTGGGGTGCGATTGCTGGCCGACCCCGGCGGCCGCGATCTGGGCGCCATGATCGAGCTGACCCGCCGCGACGTGGTGGTGCTGTTCGACTATCACCGATACCAGCGCAGCGTCGCCGACCTGGCGGCCCGGGTACACCGCGCGGGTGCGACCGTCGTGCTCATCACCGACGACCTGGCCTGCCCCGTGGCGCCGGAGGCCGAAGTCGTGCTCGCCGCGTCAAGCACGGTGGGCACCACCTACCAGAGCATGGCCGCCGGCTTCCTTCTCACCGAACTGCTCATCCCACTGGTGATGGACGCGATCGGAGAGCCGGCCCGCACCCGGATGGCGCTGTGGGAGGAACAGCGGCGGTCCGAGCTGTTGGGGTGAACGACGCGTCATCCGGGCCGCCCGCCCGACCCGGCCGCCAGCACGCTGGGTCGGCGGGCGGGTCGAGTCCGGACGTTCTGCGGCCACCAGAACCACCGGCCCATCAGCGCCGCGATGGACGGTGTCAAGAAGGACCGGATCACGAGGGTGTCGACGAGAAGACCGAGACCGATGGTGGTTCCGACCTGAGCCATCACCTTTAGGTCGCTGATCGCGAACGACATCATCGTGAACGCGAACACCAGACCGGCCGAGGTCACCACGCTACCGCTGCCCGCGATCGCCCGGATGATGCCCGTCTTCAGCCCGGCGTCGCGTTCCTCCTTGAACCTCGACACCAGCAGCAGGTTGTAGTCCGACCCCACCGCCAGCAAGATGATGACCGACATCGCCAGGACCATCCAGTGCAGTTCGAGGCCGATCACGTGTTGCCACAACAAGACTGACAGCCCGAACGACGCGGCCAGTGACAGCGCCACCGTGCCGACGATCACCAGCGCGGCGACCGCTGCTCGGGTGATGATCAGCATGATGACGAAGATGAGGCAGAGCGCAGAGACCGCGGCGATGACGAGGTCGTAATTGGAGCCATCGCGCATGTCCTTGTAGGTCGCCGCGGTCCCGCCGAGGTAGATCTTCGAGGTCTCCAGGGGAGTTCCCTTGATCGCCTCGAACGCGGCATTCTTGATTTCGTCGACGTGCGAGATTCCCTCCGGCGTCGCGGGATCACCCTGGTGGGAGATGATGAATCGCACCGCCTTGCCGTCCGGAGAGATGAACTGCTTGAGGCCTCTCTTGAAGTCGGGGTTGTCGAAGACTTCGGGCGGCAGATAGAACGAGTCGTCGATCTTGGAGTCGTCGAAGGCTCGGCCGATGGCATTGGGATCCGACTGCTGCCTGTCTTGCAGGCTTTGCTGACCCTGCTGCGTCGCGTAGTTCGTCAGGATCTGATTGCGGTTGGTTTCCTGGCTGGCGATCTGCGGAGGGAGCAGCGCGAGCAGTTTGGGTTGCAGCGCGTTGATCTTGTCGAGGCTGACCGTGGTGTGCCCGAGCAGGTCGGTCAGTTCGTCGATTCCGTCCAACGCGTCGAAGATGGACCGCGTGGTAAAGCAAACGGGGATGTCGTAGCAGTGCGGTTCCCAGTAGAGGTAGCTGCGGATGGGCCTGAAGAAGTCGTCGAAGTTCGCGATCTTGTCCCGTAGTTCGTTGGTGACGGCGACCGTCTGCTTCAAGTCGTCGGATTGTTCCTGTTGCGCGGCAGCACTTTCCTTCTGTAGCGCCAGCTGTTGGCGCAGGATGTCGATCTGGTGGTTGATGTCGGCTGCCTGCGTCAGCAGGTCGGCCGTGCGATCTTGGCCGTAGGACTGGCCGAGCTTCTGGTTGACTCCCTGCTGGCCAACGATGTACGGGATGGAGGTGCCGTCGATCGGCGTGCCCAAGGGGCGGGTGATCGTCTGCACCCGGGCGATGCCGGGCAGATGGAAGACATCCTTGGCGACCCTGTTGACGATGAGCATGTCAGTGGAGTTGCGCAGATCGTGGTCGGCCACCAGCATCAGCACCTCGGGGTTGAGCCGGGCTTGAGGGAAGTGCCGTTGTGCGGCGGCATATCCGATGTTCGCCTCGACGTCCGCCGGAAGGTAGCGCTTGTCGTCATAGCTGGTGGTGTAGGACGGGAGCGCAAGCAGGCCAACCAGGGTGACCGCAGTCGACGCCACCAGGATGGGGCCGGGCCAGCGGACCACCGCCGTCCCGATTCGCCGCCACCCCCGAGTCTTGGTCTTTCGTTTGGGGTCCAGCAAGCCGAACCTGGAGGCGATGGTCAACAACGCCGGCGCCAAGGTGAGCGCCGCCATCGTCACGACGAACATGCCGATTGCCAGGGGTATACCCAGGGTCTGGAAGTAGGGCAGTCGGGTGAAGTGCAGGCACAGGGTCGCCCCGGCGATCGTCAGCCCGGATCCCATGACGACGTGAGCGGTGCCGTGGTACATGACGTAGAACGCGTTCTCACGGTCTTCGCCGAGGTTGCGCGCCTCGTGGTAGCGGCCGACGAAGAAGATGGCGTAATCGGTGGCTGCCGCGATGGCCAGCAATGTCAGGAGGTTCACCGCGAAGGTGGACAGCTCGATGAGGTGGTAATACCCCAGGAACGCGACCATGCCGCGCGCAGCGGCCAGCTCGAGCATGACCACGAGCATCACCAGGAGCACGGTCACGATCGAGCGATAGACGAGCAGGAGCATCACCAGGATGACCCCGATGGTCAACGCCGTCACGAGCTCGAGGCTCTTGTCCCCCGCGTGCTGCTGATCTGAGTTCAACGGTCCCGGGCCGGTGACGTAGACCTTCAACCCCGGTGGTGGCGGATGGTTGGCGACGACGTCTCGCACCGCCTGCACGGATTCGTTGGCCAGTGTCTCACCCTGATTGCCGGCGATGTACAGCTGAACGTATGCCGAAAGGTTGTCCGCACTTTGTGAACCCGACGAGGTGAGGGGATCGCTCCACAGGTCCTGGATGTGCTGGACGTGGGTCTTGTCCTTTTCCAGGTCTGCGATCAGCCCGTCGTAGTACTGATGGGCCTCGGAGCCAAGGGGCTTGTCGCTCTCCAGGACGATCATCGCCGAGCTGTTCGAGTCGTATTCCTGAAACAGCTCGCCGACCAACTTGGTGGCTTGCAAGGATGGCGCGTCATTTGGGGTCAGGGACGTCGAGTTCGCGGCTCCCACGGCCTCCAACTGGGGCACCACGACGTTGAGGACGGCGGTCACTGCCAGCCAGGCCAACAGGACCGGTACGCAGAACAGCCGCAGAAGTCGAGGGACCCGGGAACGGCTGATATCGGGATCGCTCATGCCGACTTCACCAAGCACGAGGTTTGAGCGTTCACTCCGGCCGACGTCTGCTCGTCTCTGACCTCGTCGTCGACGATGACGCGGCAGCTGATCCGGTCGCCATCACCTTGGGCAATGATGGTGGCGCTGGCGGCCGGTTTGGTGGTCTTCAACGTGATCGACCAGGGCAGGGGTGCGTCGTCGACCCGTTGCGGGTTCGAATCGAGGTCGAGGTAGTTGATGGTCGCCACAGCGCCGTCCGTTCCGGAGATCTCATAGGTCACGACCTTTGGGTTGAATGGCTCGGCGTCCTCGGCGAGACCGGCGCCAGGGCGGGTGGTCTCGTTGTTCGACCCGAACAGGCCGTGCATCCGGTACACCACGACGCCGGTGAGCGCGACCACCACCACGATGAGCAGCGGTATCCAGGCCCGCTTGAGAATCCCGACCACTGAGGCCCTTCCGTTGCAATGACCGCGCTCACCGCGTGATGACGGAGCCGTCTTTCGCGGATGTCATTGCGCGGCAGCACGATTATTTGATTAGTCGATCGAACAATAAACGGTGGGATGATGTTGAGCAAGCCGAACGGCTAACTTAAGTTAGGCGCGCGCTCTGCCGTATGGACGACTTCGCTCACGACGCGGGGCTACCCTTGCTCGCGTACACGGCATTCGGAAAGGGGCGAACGGTTGGCGAAACCCACGGCACCGCGAGGCCTGGCCCGTGGGCGGGTCCTTGAAGCCGCGGTGACCTTGTTCGCCGAGCACGGGGTGCACGGCACATCGCTGCAGATGATCGCCGATCGCGTCGGAGTCAGCAAAGCCGCGGTGTACTACCAATTTCACTCCAAGGAAGACATCGCCCTGGAAGTCATCCGCCCGTCCATCGAGGACATCGCCCGGTTCATCAGAATCGCCGACGCACTTCCCGACGCACAGCAGCGGCGCGCCGTCGCTGTGAGCGGGTTGGTCGAAATGGTGGTGCGGCACCGAAAGTTGGCCGTCATGTTCTACGGCGACCCGGCCATCGATCAGTTGGTGCTGAATGAGCCCGACTTCAAGGCGGTGGCCGATCGACTCCGCGAGCTGCTCGAGGGACCAGATCGCAACACTGTCGACCGGATCGCCTTCTCGGTGTTCTTCTCCGGGGTCGGCAAGGCCGCAGCCGATCCCGAGTTGGCCGATATCGACGACGCCGACCTGCATAAAGCGCTACTCGACCTGTCCGGCCGAATTCTCGCACCCACCACCGAGGACGTTGCGCGGTAGACATGGCCTTCGACCGTGCGGACGGACGACGTCAGCCGCTGGGCAACCGCGCGACCCGACAACCCCTGCACTAGGCAGCGGTCACCGAGGCGCCCGCGTCGTGCGGCAGCCTGAGCGTCTCGACGATGGTCACCACCATCAGCGCGCCGAGAGCCAGAAACGTCCAGGAGTATGCGGCGCCCGGGGCGTGGCCAAGGCTGGTGGCCAGCGGGGTGAAACTGCTCAGTGCGAGCGCGCCGACGGCGATACCGAGACCGGTGGCCAGTTCCTGCACCGAGGCATTGAGGGTGTTCGCATTGGTCAGCTCGTCGCCATCCACGTCCGAGAAGGCCAGGCTGTTGTAGGCCGTGAAGCCCGTCGACCGCAGTGCGCCGCTGACGAACAGGATGGCGGCCATCACCGCGATGGGCATGCCCGCGTGCAGGGTCGCAAGAAGCCCGAAGCAGCCGACCGACAGCACGGCGTTGACCAGAAGCACCCGACGAATTCCGTACCGCCGCATCAGTGGTGTCGTCGCAGGCTTGATCGCGAGGTTGCCTGCGAACAATGCCGCGACCATCAACCCGGCGGCCAGCGGCGTCCATCCGAAGACCAGCTGGAACTGCAACGGCAACAGGAACGGCACCGCACTGATGACGAGACGGTAGAGCGATCCGGCCGACACCGTGATCCGCAGGCTCGCAACCCGCAACACCCGCAGTTGTACCAGCGGGTACCGGTAGCGCAGCAGGTGCCAGGTCGCAGCCGCGAGCAGGACGATCGCCAAGGCGAAACCCAAAGCCACCAGCAGCCAGTTCGACTCGCTGAACCGGACGCCCTCGAGCGCGATCAACGCCGCGGCGATGCCGGTGCCGAGCGCCAGGAGGCCACGCCAGTCCAGTGGCCGTGGCGCAGGGTTGGCGTCGCCACGGATCAGCCTGAGAGCCAACAGGAATCCGATGATCCCAATGGGAATGTTGACGATGAAGATCCATCTCCACGACCCGACGGTCGCGATCGCACCGCCGAGTACCGGCGCGACAACGGGAGCCGCGAGCGCGGGCCACGTGAGCAGGGCGATGGCCCGCACCAGATTGGCCTTCCCGCTGAACCGCAGGACCGCGAGGCGGCCGACGGGCACCATCATCGCGCCGCCCACCCCCTGCAGCATGCGCATGGCGACGAGCATCGGGAGCGTGACACTGAATGCGCACCCGATCGACGCCAGCGTGAAGACGGCGATCGCAGCGGCGAACACCGGCCGCGGGCCGAACCGGTCGGCCACCCAACCGCTCGCAGGAATGAGCACCGCGACGGTGACGAGGTAGGCCGTGATGGCCACGTTGACGTCGATGGGGCCGACCCCGAACGACTCGGCGATCAAGGGAATCGCGGGGGTGATGATCGTGGCGTCCAGGATCTCCATGAAGAACGCGCCTGCGACCAACAGCGCCATCCCCCTCGGGAACTGGGCGGAAGACGCGGACGGCTCTGCCGGCATCAGCGGCGCCAGAAGTCGTACTCATCGCGGCCGGGCCGAAAGCCCGCGGCCGCGACGATGTCCACCGCCACGTCGAACAGCGCCCCCACCCGCAGGGGTACGTGCGCGTCGCTGCCGAACGAGACCGCGTCACCACCCTCCTCGTACCACCAACGCATCAGCGTCGCCGATGCGAGCGGGCTCCTGGTGTTGAGCTCCAGTGCGCGACCGGAACCGGCCAGCGCGCGGAAGACGGTGCGGTACTCCTCCTCGTAGTCGCCCTCGCGGTACTCCCCCACCCGCGCGGTCGGCCAGGACCGACGCGGGTAGTCGCAGTGCGCGAGGACCTGGAAGGCATCGGAGTTCTCGACCAGGCGCAGCAACTCGGCGAAGTAGTCGCGCATCACGACGTCGGGGGGCAGCCGCCTCCGCCCTTCCCCGTCGCTTCGCTTGCCCCGAAGCACCCCGTCGACCCCGACCACGCGTCCCTCGTACACGACCGAGTGCAACGAGCCGAGCACGCGGTCGAACCGTCCCCGCGCGAGGACGGCGGCGACGCTGCCCGCGAAGTGGTGCGGTTCGCCAGCCTCGATACCCGACAGGATGCGCAACTCGGGGAATCGGGCCCGGCAGGTCTCGATGCTCGTCAGGTAGCCCTCGACGTCGAGGGGCCGTACCCGCTCACGCGTGGCGATGTGCGCGGCGCCGCACGGGGGATTGTCGTGCGCACCCCACTCGGTGAAGTCGACGTGCTCGGTGAACGCGATGGCAGGCAGCCCCACCCGCACGGCGCGTGCGCAGGTCCGCTCCATCGAGGACTCCGCGCCGGTGTCCCAAGAGAATTGGGAGTGGACGTGGTTGTCGGCGGGCAGCATCGTCGTCAACGGACCCACGATGGCTTCGTCTCGGTCAGGCACCGTGACAGTGTCCACGGCCTGCAGGCGTTGAGCACCTCCGGCGTCCCCTCGAGCCAGCCGCGGCCCGTCGCCACGGCCACCGATACACAGGAAATTGGCAGGTAAGCGAGCCGGATCACGGGGAACTCCGTGGCGGTGGCGAGCACACCGTTGACCTCTGACCAGCGCAACTCCTTCATAGCCACCCAGCTCGGCTGGACGATGGACGCCTTCGACTACTTCATCGTGGTACTGGTCTACGCGGACATCGCCAAGACGTTTCACGTCTCCATGACCGAGGTCGCCTTCCTGACCACCGCCACGCTGTTCATGCGACCGGTCGGCGCTCTGCTGTTCGGTCTCTGGGCCGACAGGGTCGGTCGCCGCATCCCACTGATGGTGGACGTTGCCTTCTACTCCGTCGTCGGATTCCTCTGCGCCTTCGCACCCAACTTCACGGTCCTGGTGGTTCTCCGCCTCCTGTACGGCATCGGGATGGGCGGCGAGTGGGGGTTGGGTGCAGCCCTGGCGATGGAGAAGATCCCCGTCGAACGGCGTGGGTTCTTCTCGGGTCTGCTGCAGGCCGGTTACTCGATGGGGTACCTCCTGGCGACGGTCGCGTCGTTGGCGGTCATCGACTGGCTGGGCCTGTCCTGGCGATGGCTGTTCGCCCTGTCGATCATTCCCGCACTGATCAGTCTGATCATTCGGTCCAGGGTCCGCGAGTCCGAGGTCTGGGAGGCCGCGCAGGACCGGATGAAGCTGACCAGCACCAAGATTCGCGACGTACTGGTCAATCCCGTCATCGTGCGCCGCTTCGTCTACCTCGTCGTCCTGATGACCGCGTTCAACTGGATGAGCCACGGCACGCAGGACGTCTATCCGACGTTCCTGCAGGCCACCCACAGCGGGGGCGCCGGACTGTCGAGCGAGACCGCGAAGCTGATCGTGGTGATCTACAACGTCGGCGCGATCATCGGCGGGTTGACGTTCGGCACGCTCTCACAGCGTTTCGGCCGCCGCTACACGATCGTCTTCTGCGCCGTGCTTGGTCTGCCCATCGTGCCGTTGTTCGCCCTGTCCCACACCGCGGCGATGCTGTGCCTTGGCGCCTTCCTGATGCAGGTCGCGGTGCAGGGCGCCTGGGGTGCCATCCCCGCTCACCTGACCGAGATGTCCCCCGACGCGATTCGCGGCTTCTATCCTGGCGTCACCTACCAACTGGGCAACCTGCTGGCGGCCTTCAACCTGCCGATCCAGGAGCACTTGGCGGCCACGCATTCCTATCCGTTCGCGCTGGTCGTCACCATCGTCCCGGTGCTGATCGCCGTTGCGCTCCTGACCCTGATCGGCAAGGACGCCACCGGAATTCGGTTCGGTACGGAGCAGAGCGCCTACACGGTGGCCCGCTGATCAGCGACCCGGGGCGCGGCTTCAACGGTGACCAGGTCGAGACTCTCGAGACGCCGCACCAACAGGCTGGGCAGCCATCGCCCAACGTGCGCTGCCTCGATCGTCGACGTGGCGTCCAGCAGTGAACCGAGCAC
>NZ_JBOGDD010000070.1:0-1878 GCF_050701675.1 Mycobacterium sp.
CTTCGAAGATCCGCGGTGGTGGTCATGTCAACCATCCCCTCCCCGGGGAACGAGTGCGGGCAGCACGAAGTATGCCCTCGTTTGTCGATGCCCCTCCATCTTCCAGAGGACACCGACAAAGTCGCGCGAATTTTCGGTTACGGCTTGTTTCGTGGGCCCGAAACCGGCGACCGTTACTGACCCAGCGAGTTCTGCATGGCGCCCGCCAGCACGTTCACCGCGGGCCCACCGTTGCCAGGCTGACAGACTTTCGCTTGGAGCAGAACGTTCTCGCGCAGCCTGGTCTGAATGAAGCACCGCCGGTCTGTACCCGCTTCCTGCTTCACCCACACCGCATCGGTGCCGGTGGGCGGGCCGCCGGTAAAGGACCAGACCTGGGTGACGAAGTCTTCGAGGTGCATGGCGCTGGTCTGCCCTGCGCAGCCGACGGTCCTGTCGGTCACGCGGTGGAAGGCCCGGTTGGCGGCATCGTTCGTGGCGAAGACCCCGACCGCCTGTTTGACCAGGTTGGTGTCGTCGTTGGCCGCCCGCTGCGCCACCGCTCCGTTGAACGAGGCGAGGTCGGGATCCTCGTACACCTCGGGCAGTCCGATGTCGGCCCAGTTGTTGCACTCCGGGACGTCGACGTAATAGCCCTGGAAGGGAGCGGTGAACGTCGACTCCCACGTCATCGGGGCGCCGACGACGTTGCCCACCGACCCCTTCCCGAGCACGGCATATGAGACGACGCCGGGATCGGATGGGCGCGCGGCGGCGGGCGCCGCCACTGCCCCGGCCAGGATGACACCGGTCACCAGGACACCGGCGGCCGTGCTCCGCATGCGACTAGACGACCTTGGCCGACAGCTTGACGTCGATGTTGCCGCGGGTGGCCTTCGAGTACGGGCACACGCCGTGCGCCTTCTCCATCAGCTCGTCGGCCACCCCCTGCTCGAGTCCGGGCAGGTAGCCGATCAGGTGGGCGGTCAAGCCGAAACCGCCCTCGGAGTCCTTGCCGAAGCCGATCTGCGCGGTGATGCCCGACGCGTCGTCGATGGCGATCTTCTCGTTCTTGGCGACAAGCCGCAGCGCGCCCAGGAAACAGGCGGAGTAGCCGGCCGAGAACAACAACTCGGGGTTGACGCCCTCACCGCTGCCGCCCATCTCCTTGGGTGGGCGCGTGTCGAGGTCGATCTTGCCGTCGGCGGAGTTCACGTGTCCGTCACGACCTCCGCCGGTGGCCGTGGACTCTGCGGTGTAAACGACTTCGATGCTCATGCGCTCGATCATGCCAGCTGCCGGGAGCCCGCACGGCGGCCTCGGCGGTTAGAAGATCGTCAGCGTGCAGTAGGTCCGCGCCGGCGACGGGTAGGGCCATGCGTACTGACCGGGGGACGCGGGGCACGCCTGCTGGTCGCGCACGTCGAGGCGCTGGGTGACCTGGACCAAGAGGCCCTGCTGACCGCGCTCGGCGCAGTCGGCCAGCTGCAGCATGCCGACCGGCATGTCGAGGACGTAGCAGTGATCGGCGACGAGATTGGGGACGAGGCACAGCTGCGTCGTCGAGGGGTCGGCGAATTTCGTTGGCACGTGCTGGTATTCGACACTCGGGCACGATCCCGATTCGTTGGCCATGGCACCCACCGTGTAGCTGGGGTCGGCGCTGCACGACACCTTGGTGGCGCTCAGTACGTCGGGGACCGCGGGGGATTGGGCCGGGATGGAAACGCAATCGCCGACGGAGAACACCTCCGCCAGGCCGCGTTGCGGTTCCGAGTCGTGCGAGGCACAGCCACTCGTGAGCGCGAGCAGGAGTGCCACCGCAGAAACGAGCAGCGCCATCCTGGCCACAGGCATGCGCGTCATGGTTAGCGACACTCCCACGAATGAGGGCATGAC
>NZ_JBOGDD010000071.1:0-5620 GCF_050701675.1 Mycobacterium sp.
ACGCACGACGCCGCGCAGGTATCCGCCGCGGTGTCCGAAGCGGGGCAAGGCGGTATCGACTACTTCTGCGTCGGCCCCTGCTGGCCAACCCCGACGAAGCCGGGCAGAACGGCGCCTGGACTCGACCTGGTCCGCACGGCGGCGGCGTCGGGCACCGAGATTCCGTGGTTCGCCATCGGCGGCATCGACGTCGACCGGCTTGCCGAGGTGCTGGACGCGGGTGCCCGTCGCGTCGTGGTGGTGCGAGCCATCACCGCTGCCGAGGACCCGGCCGCCGCGGCGCGGGAGCTGAGGTCGGCGCTCACCTCTCGCGATTGACCTCGAACGGATACGCCGCCGACGCCGTGCGAAGCCGGTCCCAGCTGGCCGCGAAGCCGGGGTGCAGCGGTAGTTCGGCGACCTCGTCCTCGGCGACCCAGCGCAGCTCGGAGCTCTCGCGGTTGGGCACCGTCGCCAGCGGTTCCGGCGCGTCGGCGATGACGGTCGTATAGGTCCACTGGCCACCGTCTGCGGTGGCCGTCACCACCGTGCCCCGCACCACCAGCTGGTCGGCGGTCAGCCCGGCTTCCTCGTGCGCTTCGCGGACGGCCGCCTCCTCGACGGTCTCGTGGCTGTCGCGGGCGCCGCCGGGGAGGCTCCACGTCCCGCCCTGATGACTCCACGGCGCCCGATGCTGGAGCAGCACCGAGGCGCCTCCGTCGGGGCGCGGGGCGCGCAACAGCAACCCCGCGGCGCCGTGCCTGCCCCAGAAGTGCGCGCCGTCGTCAGATAGCACCCAACCGTCGCCGTCGCCTCGCACGCGTTCAGGATAGGGCTCCGCCGCGATCTTGGGCCCGCCGCAGGCTCGGCCGATCCACGTGGTGTCGACGATTGTCCCGCGCGTCCCGCCCCCTGCTCTTAGAATTCCTTTACAGTTGGAGGAGTCGGGAAAGCAGCCGGAAAGCAGAGGTCCGCGCACAGGTGACTGTGGAGTTGGCGCACCCTTCTACCGAGCCCCTTGCGTCCCGCTCACAGACCAGACCAGCGCACCCGCGGTGGTGGTTCCTCTGGACCACCCCCGGCCGCATTCTGACCATCGGGTTCGTCCTGTCCGCCTTGGTCATCGCGTGCGCGTTCGCGACGTCGACGACGATCAACGGCCGTCAACAGGCGCTGTCCAACGTGCTGGGCCACACCGAGCCGTTGGCGTTCGCGGCCGGACAGCTCTACACGACGCTGTCGGTCGCCGACGCCGCCGCTTCGACGGCCTTCATCTCCGGCACGGAACCCCGCGCCGTGCGGCAGCGCTACGAGCAGGCCATCACCGACGCCGCCGTCGCCGTGACCCGCGCGTCCAGCGGGCTCACCGATGACGAGATGGTGCGACTGCTGGGCCGCGTCAATGCACAACTCGCCGTGTACACCGGTCTGGTCGAGACGGCGCGTACCAACAATCGCGCGGGCAATCCCGTCGGATCGTCGTATCTGGCGGAGGCGTCCTCGCTGATGCAGACGCAGATCCTGCCCGACGCCCAGCGCCTGTACGAGGAGACCTCCAAGAAGGTAGACGTCGAAACGACCGCGTCGACCAGGATCCCGGCGCCGGTCATCCTCGTCGTGCTGGCCACCCTCATGTTCGGCGCGTTCGCCAACCGGTGGCTGGCGCGGCGCACCCGCCGACGGGTGAACATCGGCTTCGTCGCAGGCGGGCTCGCCGTGCTCATCATGATCGTGTGGGTCGGTACCGCGCTGACGATCTCCACCGCCGACAGCCGCAGCGCCAAGAGCACGGCCGCAGAATCGCTCAAGACCGTCACCACCATGGCGATCACCGCTCAGCAGGCGCGCGCCGACGAGACGCTGTCACTGATCCGCCGTGGTGACGAAGGCGTCCGCAAACAGTCCTACTACCAGCGCATCGACACGATGCAGCAGCAGCTGGCCGACTACCTCGGCCGCAACGACGCCATCGACAAGGCCGATCTGGCCGACGCCGAACAACTGCTGCGGCGGTGGCGGGCCGCCGACGACCGGATCAACGCCTACATCGCGGTGGGCAACTACCAGGCGGCCACCCAGGTGGCGCTCGGCACCGGCGAGGACGACTCCACCCCGGCCTTCGACAAGCTCGACGCCGCCTTGACGAAGGGCATCGGGGAGAGCAGGCAGCAATTGCGCAACGACATCGTCAACGCCCGTCGGGTGCTGTCGGGCGCGACCGTCGGCGCGGCCGTTCTCAGCATCACCGCAGCGATCGCGGTGGCGCTCGGGCTGTGGCCGAGGTTGAGTGAGTACAGATGATTGCCAACCGGATGACGAGCGCTCGCACGAAGAGCAGAGCACTGCTGGCGGTACTCGCAGCGGTGACGATGGTGGCCGGCTGCAGCCAAGCCGCGCCCGTCATCAACGTACCGAGCGTGACGCTGGCGCCGCCCACCCCCGCGGGCATGGAAGAGGCTGCGCCGCAGTCCGTCAAACCAACCGACGCCGCCGACGAGGACGACTGCACGGCCAGTCTGCGGCCGTTCCCCACGAAGGCAGAAGCCCAGGACGCCGTCGCCAACATCCGCAACCGGGGCAGGCTCATCGTCGGTCTCGACATCGGCAGCAACCTGTTCAGCTTCCGCGATCCGATCACCGGCGAGATCACCGGCTTCGACGTCGACATCGCGGGCGAGGTGGCCCGCGACATCTTCGGCACGCCGTCACAGGTCGAGTACCGCATCCTGTCCTCGGCCGACCGGGTCACCGCGCTACAGAACGATCAGGTCGACATCGTGGTCAAGACCATGAGCATCAACTGCGAGCGCGAGAAGTTGGTGAACTTCTCCACCGAGTACCTCGCGGCCAACCAGCGGATCCTGGCGCCGCGTGACTCGGCGATCACCGAGGCGTCCGATTTGGCTGGCAAGCGGGTGTGCGCGGCCACGGGCACGACGTCGTTGCAACGCATCCAGCAGATCGACCCGCCGCCCGTCATCGTCGAGGTCGTGACGTGGGCCGACTGCCTCGTCGCACTGCAGCAGCGTCAGGTCGACGCCGTCAGCACCGACGATTCGATTTTGGCCGGGCTGGTCTCCCAGGACCCGTACCTGCACATAGTGGGGCCCTCCATGGGCAAGGAGCCGTACGGTATCGGGATCAACAAGGAGAACACCGGCCTGGTGCGGTTCGTCAACGGAACGCTCGACCGGGTGCGCCGGGACGGCACGTGGAACACGTTGTACCGCAAGTGGTTGACGGTGCTCGGGCCTGCGCCTGCACCGCCCGTGCCGAGGTATTCGGACTGATGGCCACCCCCGACCGGCACGACGACATCCCCGAGGACAAGCCCGACGAGGCCCAAGGGACGACCCCCGACGGCCCCTCCGACGAGGATGCCTATCCGGGCACCCAGCCCGCCGAGGCCATGACCTACGACTCGCTGGCGACCATGCGGCCGATGGCGACTCAGGCGGTGTTCCGGCCGAACTTCGACGATTCGGACGGCGTCTCGGTCGGCACCGCCGAGACCGAACCCCACGATCAGACGACGATGCTGACGCGGCGATGGTCGCCGATCCGGCGTCTCGGCGGCGGACTCGTCGAGGTTCCGCGGGTGCCGGAACGGGACCCGCTGGAAGCGCTGATGACCGACCCGGTGGTGGCCGAGGTCAAGCGGTTCTGCTGGAACTGTGGCAAACCGGTCGGTCGCTCCACCTCCGACGGCGAAGCGCTGTCCGAGGGCTGGTGCCCACACTGCGGAAGCCAGTATTCCTTTCTCCCACAGCTGAGTCCGGGCGATATGGTGATCGACCAGTACGAGATCAAGGGCTGTATTGCGCACGGCGGCCTCGGCTGGATCTACCTGGCGTTCGACAAGAACGTCAACGACCGCCCCGTGGTGCTCAAGGGTTTGGTGCACTCCGGCGACGCCGAGGCGCAGTCGATCGCGATGGCCGAACGCCAGTTCCTCGCCGAGGTCACCCACCCCGGGATCGTGAAGATCTTCAACTTCGTCGAGCACGACGACAAGAACGGCGACCCCGTCGGCTACATCGTGATGGAGTACGTCGGCGGTACGTCACTCAAACAGGCCAAGGGACACCGGCTCCCGGTCGCGCAGGCGATCGCGTACATGCTCGAAATCCTGCCCGCGCTGGGCTATCTGCACTCGGTCGGGCTGGTGTACAACGACCTCAAGCCCGAGAACATCATGGTCACCGAGGAGCAGCTCAAGCTTATCGACCTCGGCGCGGTCTCACGGCTGAACTCCTACGGATTCCTCTACGGCACACCGGGATACCAGGCGCCAGAGATCGTGAAGACGGGGCCGACGATGGCCACCGACATCTACACCGTCGGACGCACCCTTGCGGCGTTGACACTGGATCTGCGCACTCGCAGCGGCCGCTATGACGATGGCCTGCCCGAGAATGATCCCGTTCTGGCCCAATACGATTCGTTCGGTCGACTGTTGCGCCGCGCCATCGACGCCGACCCGCGCAGGCGCTTCGCCAGCGCCGAGGAGATGTCCGGCCAGCTGATCGGGGTGCTGCGGGAGGTCGTCGCGCAGGACTCCGGCATGCCGCGACCCGGGTTGTCGACCGTGTTCAGCCCGTCCCGGTCGACGTTCGGCATCGACCTGCTCGTCGCGCATACCGACGTCTACCTCGACGGCCAGGTGCACTCCGAGAAGCTCACCGCCCAGGAGATCGTCAAGGCGCTGCAGGTGCCGCTCGTCGACCCCGCCGACGTCGGCGCGGCGGTGCTGTCGGCGACGGTGCTCAGCCAGCCCGTCCAGACGCTCGACTCCCTGCGGGCGGCGCGGTACGGCTCGCTGGACTCCGACGGCGTCGACCTCTCCGAGTCCGTCGAGCTGCCGTTGATGGAGGTGCGGGCGCTGCTGGACCTCGGCGACGTCGCCAAGGCCACCCGCAAGCTCGACGACCTCCACGAACGGGTCGGCTGGCGATGGCGTCTGGTCTGGTTCCGCGCGGTGGCCGAATTGCTCTCGGCCGACTACGAATCCGCGACCAAGCACTTCACCGAGGTGCTGGACACGCTACCCGGCGAGCTGGCGCCCAAGCTGGCGTTGGCCGCGACGGCGGAGCTCTGCGGATCCGCCGACGAACGGTCGTTCTACAAGACGGTGTGGAACACCGACAACGGCGTGATCTCCGCCGGGTTCGGGCTGGCCCGCGCGCAGTCCGCGGATGCCCACCGCGATGACGCTGTCACGACGCTCGACCAGGTTCCGCCCACCTCGAGACACTTCACGACCGCGCGGCTCACCAGCGCGGTGACCCTGCTGTCGGGCCGCTCCGGCAGCGAGATCACCGAACAACAGATCCGCGATGCCGCCCGCCGGGTCGAGGTGCTTCCTGACACCGAACCCAGGGTTCTTCAGATCCGCGCCCTGGTGCTCGGGACCGCGATGGACTGGCTTGCCGACAACACCGCGAGCACCAACCACATCCTGGGGTTCCCGTTCACCGAGCACGGTCTACGGCTGGGCGTCGAGGCCTCACTTCGCGGGCTGTCTCGCGTCGCGCCGACGCAGGAGCACCGCTACGCGCTGGTCGACCTGGCCAACAGCGTCCGGCCGATGAGCACCTTCTGACCGGACCTGTCTCTACCGGGGACCGAACCGCTCCCGCAA
>NZ_JBOGDD010000072.1:0-5178 GCF_050701675.1 Mycobacterium sp.
GGGGTAATCCAATAACGGCGCGGCGCGATACAGGTCGCTCGAGACGAGGAGACAGCGCACCGGTTCGCCTAGCCATCATAAGCATTAGACGTACTTGCCCATGTCCAGGGCGAGTTGAAGGTTCGCCGCGGACGGCTTGCCGGAGCCGAAGTCAGGACCGAATGCGTGGTACGGCCCGACCGCCCCGGCGACCAGTGCGAGGCCGTTCTTCACGGCCACCATGACCACTACCCGCATCCGGGAGTAGCTGGCGGTGGCTCCTTGCGGCCAGCAGTCGGCGACCAACCCGTACCCCGGCTGGTATCCGACCATCGCGTTGGGAATCTCGTAGGCCGTCTTGGTGTCGGGGAAGGTCTGCTTGACGAGCTCGTTGGCGATGTCCTTCGGCGTGCGGCCCGCAGCGGGTTCGCTGAACAGCCGCATGGTGCCGCCGTCGCCCGCCAGCAGATCGGCGACGACGCCGCGGTCGCCGGTGGTCACCTTGTACGCCGACCCGGCCGCTGGATAGGAGACCGAGAACGCCCCGTCGGCCGCGGTGAAGCGTGGGTTGATCGTGACGGGCTGGCCCATGGGTGGCCGCCCGCATTCGGGCGGACACACGTACCGGGCCGACGGTTTCTCCATGGCGCCTGACATGGCGACGAGGCCCGCGGCGACGACGCCGATGGCGGCCACCCACACGACGAGCAGGCGGCGGTGCGAGGTCTTGGGCAGGATCGGCGCTGTATAGGTGCCCGCGTGCGTCGAGTAGCCGGGAACGACCGTCGTCACTGCTCGTCTGCTCCCGGCTCGGGGCCCGTCTCGACGCGCACGGGCCGGATGTCCCGTCGTGCCTGCCGTGACGATCGGGAGGAGGCCCTGGTGGCTGCGCCGCAGGCGACGCAGAAGGCCATGTCGGGCACGACGTGACCACAGTGCGGGCACAGCAGTGGCTCATCGGAGAGAATCTCGTCGTGCGCCTCGTGCAAGAGCGCAAGGTGCAGGCCGACCCGCAGGGCGAGCAACGCCGCCGCCGCCACCGCGAGATGCAGTGCGAGCTGCAGGGTTTGGGGGAACCTCGCGACGTCGACGAGCCCGAGCACGGCGTACATCACCAGCACCGCGATGGCGAAGATGGTGAGGGCGATGCGGACGAAGTTGCGGTGCTGGTGCTTCTTGTTCGCAGGGCGAGTGAACCACAGGGCGGTGCCGATGAGACCGCCGACTGCCGCCGCTGTCAGAGGCACCGCCACGCCGCGAATGCCCGCCTCGACGATCAAACCGTTCATCGGCCTGGCCCGGGCGACCATGCCGCCCGCGAACTGGGGAGCGAGGCGCGTCATTTGTGCTGCGGCCGTGAACATCAGTGCGCCAAGTGCGCCGATGGCGAAGCCGTCGAGGGCTTCGCGTTCCCCTGGCCGCACCAGTCGCACCAGCGCTGCGGGTACCAGCATGAGAATCAGGCCGCCGATGGGCACGCCGAGCCCGTCGCGAAGGATCCGCGACCCCGCGATGCCCATGCCCAGTCCGACGTCGTAGGCCTGCGCGACGGCCGCCCCCGTCAGGAGCACCCACCCCACGCCGAGGCCGATGCCCAAACCGGCCGTGGTCACCAGGGTCGAGGTCGGCACGTCGTCGTAGACGTCGGACTCCTGCAGATAGATGAGGAACAACAAGGGAAGTCCAAGTGCGGCAACGGTGATCAGCGCGGCGGGTAGGCGCAGCAGCGCGGTGGCGATCAGGGCGGCGAGGATCACCCCCAAACCCAGCAGGAACGGCAGGCGCGAGCTCGGCGACAGATGAGGGAACAGCGAACTCACGATGTTCGGTCTCAGCAGATGCTCGCCGGGCGATGCACTGTAGGCGCGCATCCGCAGCCACTTTGGGCCCTTGGCGCGGTGATCGGTCAGGTGGTCTCCGCACAGACCGCAGAATTCACCTTCGGGAACGTCGGTTCGGCACACCGAGCACTCGACCATGCCGGGCGTGGGGTCCTCTGGTTCCGACTCGGTCATGGCTCGACTCCCGCTCGCTCCGGTCCTCGCTCGTGCCTCGCTGCGATCCTCACTCGCGATCGTCTTCGGGTGGTCATTGGGTGATCCTCTGCAGGGTGAGCAGGTTGCGGGCGAGGTTGTCGACGTCCGGGGTGCCGAGTCCGCTAACAAGGTCATAGCCGGGCCCAGCGGTGTCGACGGCGTTCCCGCCGAGCGTCACGTCGCGGAAGGCGGGCAGTGGGGCGCCCTGGGCGATTTGGTAGAGCAGCGGGTTGATGTCACCGATTCCGCCGCCGCCGTTTGCCTTCAGGAACTGGGTCATCACCGCGGCCAAGCCCGCCCAGATGGGTGCCGATTGCGAGGTTCCGCCGCCAACGACGTTGTCTCCGTTGAGCACGATCTTCACGCCGGTGAACGGGTCGGCGACGGCGGAGATGTCGGGGGTCAGCCTCTTACCCGTATTGCGGTTGGCCGGAACCTGTCCCGCCGCGACGCGCTGCCACGGCGGCATGCCGAAGAGCGACGACACCCCGCCGCCGGTGCCCTGGGAGAGCGGGACGTCGAACCAGGCCTGTTCGGCCAGCCATCGGCCCTGGGCGTCGGTGGACAGCGTGGTGCCACCGACGCTGGTCATCTCGGGAAGGGACGCAATGGAATCCAGCCCGACGTCGGACGGACCCGGCGGGGAGTCCCAGTCGTCGCCGCCCTTGCACTCGAGCCCGGCGAGGTCGCCGCTGGCGTTGAATGCCGTGGTGCCGTGCCTGTGGGCGGTGGCCAGCGCGGCGCGAACCGGCGCCAAATCCGCTGCGGTGAGCAGTTTGTCGCAACCCCAGCCGATCGAAAGGGTCCAAATCGCGCCAGGGAACTGACGGTCGGTGTCCTCGAACATCTTGCCGATCTTCTGGAAGGCGCCGTCGCCCTCCACGGTCGGACGAGCGTTGACGACGACCTTCTGCGCATCGGGCGCAATCGCATGGGCGACTTCGAGATCCATCGTCGTCTCGCCGTACGGCTCGGCCAGCTGGTCACCGACGACCTTCGGGGTGAACTGGGGAGTGCGTTCATGGTGGCGAAGGCGTCGAGGTCGGACTGGGCGAAGCCGTTGAACGCGAAGATCACGATCGTGGTGCCCTTACCGGTGAAGCCGTCCCGCGCCAAGCTTGCCGCGTTGTAGGTGGTGAGTAGAGCGGCGGGGGTCAGGCCGCGGTCCGGCACGTCCAGCGGCAGGATGTCCGGCCGGGACTCGTGATGCGGTGTGTAGCTGAGGATTCGGCCCAGCTGGGTGACCTCGTCGCGCAACGTCGCCGGCACCTCCGGCTGCTGCGGCGACGCGTAGAACTCCTGGCCGCGTTGACCGCGGTAGTCGTGCACCTCGACGCCGAAGGCGTCCGCCACGTGGTCGGGGGTGCCCTCGAGAACTGCCCAGCCGTCGCTAGTACGCCACTGCACGGCCAGACCGTGCTCGCCGGCCCAGCCGATCAACGCATCTGGGCGCGTGTGGTCGTGCAGCATCGCAGTGAGCTGAACGTGGTCACCACGTGCTGGCCCCAGATCGGTTGAGGAGGCCAACAACGACGCGAAGGGGCCCTCGATGAAGCCTGGCGTTCCGGCACTCGGAGTGATCCGCAGATCCGATGCGAGTGCCAGGACGCCGACGAGGACGACGGACAACAACCACGCCCAGGAACTCGCGTGCCTGGTCGTGGTTGGTGTCAGCGTCTGTGACGGCATTGCGTCGTCGTGTGACGGTCCCGCGAAGTGTTCTCGAGACCGTGTGATGTCAGTTGTGGGTGCCAGGAATGGCCGTCGGCGCGGCAGGCGCCTTGATCGGTGGCGTGAACAGGTTGCCGCCCGTGGGGTTGATCGACTTCTCGGTGGGCGTCGCTGAAGGCGTCGTGGTAGTCGTAGTGGTCGACGTTTCGGGTGCCTTCTCCGCACCGCCACCGCACGCCGCGGTCAGGCCGACCATCGCGACGATGGCAGCGCCTCCCGCGTAGGCCGCGACACGGCGAGCCAGACGATTTGACCTCATGATGCTTGTTCCTTACTAATCCCCGAGTTGTCAACGCATGACCTTCGGCGAATCGCCGAGGCGATTCCGCACGTCCCGGAGCGTCGCAAACGTGCACCAGCCCCATCCCGAAGCGGGTTCTGGTGCCCGAACTCTAACGTACTGGCTGAATGGCCGCACAGGCATTTCTCTGGAGGCGTAGAACCCAGGTCCGTTTGCTCTTCGCGCAAGCGCTCACCGTCACCCGTCCCGCCCGATCCGCTTGACGGTGTCAGAGGGTGAGTGTTTACTCGTCGTATCGAACATACTTTCGAATACGAGGCGAGTCTGATGGTGCGGAAGGTGTTCTCGTGGCAGTCGTGATGAATGTGACTATGCCGGCGCAAAATCGCGCTGAGCAGGTAGAACACCTACGGCGCAAGATGGCCGAGGTGTCCGGGAGAGCGTCGGGCAAGGTGGGTCCGACGCAGCGCGGATCCATGCCGTCGCCCACCTCGCTCCCCGCCTCTGAAACTTTGCTACCCATCCCGGAATCGCTAGCCGATCTCCTGCCTGCCTCGTTGCCTCGCGGCACGGTCGCGGTGTTGTCGGGGGCCCGGTCCCTGCCGCTGAGATTGGTGGCGGCGGTGACGGCGGCGGGCGGACACGCGGCGATCGTGGGCCAGCCCGACGTGGGGTTGCTTGCTGCCGTCGAGATGGGCGCCGACCTCAGCAGGCTCGCGGTGATCCCCGATCCGGGTGCCGATCCGGTCGAGGTGGCCGCGGTGCTGATGGACGGTCTGGATCTGGTGGTGCTCGACCTGGGCGGACGGTCGGTGGCGCCGACCCGGGCGCGTGCCGTGACGGCCAGGGCCCGGCAAAAGGGGTGCACCCTCCTGATCACCGACGGTGACTGGCACGGTGCGTCGGCCCGGCTGGAGTCCAGGGTCTGTGGCTATGAGGTGACGGGGGCCGGCGCCGGTGCGCCTACGCCAGGATGTGGGCGGATCAGTCGGGTGCGGCTGGCGACCAGGGCCACGGGTCGGGCCAGCGGCCACGCTCGCGTAGTGGGCGGATGACGTGCCCGGCCGGGTGCTGGCCATCTGGTGCATGGACTGGCCCGCGGTGGCGGCGGCCGCTGCGGCGGGTCTGGCGGCAACCGACCCCGTGGTCGTCACGCTGGCCAATCGCGTTGTCGCCTGCTCGGCGTCGGCC
>NZ_JBOGDD010000073.1:0-12349 GCF_050701675.1 Mycobacterium sp.
GGAGACCCTTGAGCGCGAAGACAAGCCGTCCTGGCGCGACCTGAAGAAGCCGACCGGCGGCATCTACGGCATCGTCTGGGTGGGCCTCGGACTGTCGGTCTTCCAGCAGTTCGTCGGCATCAACGTGATCTTCTACTACTCCAACGTGCTGTGGCAGGCGGTGGGATTCAGCGCCGACGAGTCAGCGATCTACACCGTGATCACGTCGGTCATCAACGTGGCGACCACGCTGATCGCCATCGCGCTGATCGACAAGATCGGCCGGAAACCGCTGCTGCTCATCGGCTCGTCCGGGATGGCGGTCACCTTGATCACCATGTCGATCATCTTCGCCAACGCAGAACTCGTCGACGGCAAGCCGAGCCTGGCCGGTGCATCCGGCGTCATCGCGCTGATCGCCGCGAACCTCTTCGTCGTGGCATTCGGCATGTCGTGGGGACCGGTGGTCTGGGTACTGCTTGGCGAGATGTTCCCGAACCGTATCCGGGCGGCGGCGCTGGGCCTGGCGGCAGCCGGACAGTGGGCCGCCAACTGGGCCATCACGGTGTCCTTCCCGGGATTGCGTGACCACCTTGGCCTGGCATACGGGTTCTATGGGCTGTGCGCAGTGCTGTCCTTCCTGTTCGTCTGGCGGTGGGTCCAGGAGACCAAGGGAGTCTCGCTGGAGGACATGCACGGAGAGATACTGGCCACTCGGAAACCCACGGCGAACGCCTGACGGCGGGCAAGTCGCGGCGGCCCGCTGAAACCGCCGTGACTCCGCCGTCGTCGGCGTGAAACAATCGGCGTCCGTGAAGACCTTCGACGCGTTGTTCGCCGAACTCAGCGAGCGCGCGCACACCCGACCCGCAGGCAGTGGCACCGTCAAGGCCCTGGACGGCGGCGTGCACGGGCTTGGCAAGAAGGTCCTCGAGGAGGCCGGCGAGGTGTGGCTGGCCGCCGAACACGAAGGTGACGACGCGCTGGCGGGTGAGATCAGCCAGCTGCTCTATTGGACGCAGGTCCTGATGATCTCGCGCGGCCTCACCCTCGACGACGTCTACTCGAAGCTATGAACGATTCATCGGCGAACGGCTCGACGATGCTGCGCGTGGCAGTCCCCAACAAGGGCGCCCTCAGCGAGTCCGCCGCGGAGATCCTGTCCGAGGCCGGGTATCGCCGTCGGCGCGACCCCAAGGACCTGACCGTCGTCGACCCGACCAACAACGTGGAGTTCTTCTTCCTGCGGCCCAAGGACATCGCCATCTACGTCGGGTCGGGGGAGCTGGACTTCGGGATCACCGGCCGCGACCTCGCGCAGGAATCCGACGCTCCCGTGCAGGAGCGGCTGGCGCTTGGCTTCGGATCGTCGACCTTCCGCTATGCAGCCCCTGCCGGTCGGGACTGGGCGATCGCCGACCTCGCCGGTCAGCGGATCGCCACCGCATACCCGAACCTGGTCCGAAAGGATCTGGCCGCCAGAGGCATCGACGCCACCGTGATCCGCCTCGACGGTGCGGTGGAGATCTCGGTGCAACTCGGCCTGGCCGACGTCATCGCCGACATCGTCGGGACGGGCCGCACGCTCGGTCTGCACGGTCTGCATGCCTTCGGTGAGGCGCTGTGCGATTCGGAGGCGGTGTTGATCGAACGCGCCGATCCCGACGTGTCGACGGCCTCCGCTCGCGACCAGCTGGCAGGCCGGGTGCAGGGCGTGGTCTTCGGGCAGCAGTACCTGATGCTCGACTACGACTGTCCGCGTGACGTGCTCGACCGCGCCACCGCGGTCACCCCTGGGCTGGAGTCGCCGACCATCGCGCCGCTGGCCGACCCGGCGTGGGTTGCCGTCCGCGCGTTGGTGCCCCGCCGCGACGTGAACGGCATCATGGATCAAATCGCGGCCATTGGAGCGAAGGCGATCCTGGCCTCAGACATAAGGTTCTGCCGCTTCTGACCCAGTGATGCTAGCGTCCTGCTCATGACGCATGCGCTGGTCCTTCTCCTTGCGCTCCTCATCGGTGTCGTCGCGGGTTTGCGGGCACTGACGCCCCCCGCCGTCGTCGCGTGGGGCGCTGCACTCGGATGGCTGTCCGTCGACGGCACGTGGGCCCAGTGGGTCGGCCATCCGATCACGGTCACCGTCCTCACGATCCTCCTGGTGGTCGAACTCGTCACCGATCAGCTGCCGTCAACGCCGAGTCGCACTGTCCCAGCTCAGTTCATCGCGCGACTCGTCACCGGCGGCTTCGCGGGTGCGGTCGTCGGCGCGCCGATCTGGGATCAGGTGAATCAGCACGGCTACACCTTCAGCGCGTTCGGAGCCGGTGTCGTCGGTGCGGTGCTCGGCACCATGGGCGGATATCAGGCGCGGCGCAGGCTGGTCGCCGCCGCCGGCGGCCGCGACCTGCCCGTCGCGCTGACCGAGGACGCGATCGCCGTCCTCGGCGGCTTTGCGATCGTCGCTCTCGCCGCGGCCCTGTAGATCCGTTCCATGGCAACGAGATACGACGCCATCATCGTCGGTGCGGGACAGGCCGGACCACCGCTTGCGGGCCGGCTGACCGCCGCGGGCCAGACCGTCGCGGTGATCGAACGCAAGCTCGTCGGCGGGACGTGCGTCAACTACGGCTGCATTCCGACCAAGACGCTGGTGGCCAGCGCGCACACGGCGCACACCGCCCGGCGTGGTGCCGAATACGGAATCGGCACCGGAGACGTCACGGTCGACATGGCAAAGGTGAAGGCGCGCAAGGACGAGGTCATGCTCGGCGACCGCCATGGCGTGGAGTCGTGGCTCGAGGGCATGGACGGCTGCACGCTCATCCGCGGCCATGCGCGCTTCGAGGGTCCACACACCATTCGGGTCGACGATCACGTGCTCGAAGCCGACCGGATCTTCCTCAACGTCGGCGGTCGTGCGATCCCGCCCGAGATCCCGGGCCTTTCCGACGTCGACTACCTCACCAACGTCGGCATCCTCGATCTCGACGTGGTTCCCGAACACCTCGTCATCATCGGCGGCAGTTACATCGGTCTGGAGTTCGCCCAGATGTACCGCCGCTTCGGTGCCCGCGTCAGCGTCGTCGAGAGAGGCCCGAGGGTGACGGCGCGCGAAGACGAGGACGTGTCCGCCGCGATCCAGGAAATCCTCGAGGCCGAGGGCATCGACGTCCACGTTGGGGCAACCCAGATGCGGATCGTCAAGCACGACAACGGGTCCGGCAGCTTCGATCTCCATCCCCGCGACGGTGCCGAGCCGATCTCCGGCACGCATCTCCTGGTGGCGACCGGCAGGCGCCCCAACACCGATGACCTCGGGCTCGACGTCGCAGGGATCGAGACGGACGCGCGCGGCTACGTCAAGGTCGACGACCAGCTCCGCACCACCGCCGAGAACGTCTGGGCGATGGGCGACTGCAACGGCAAGGGCGCCTTCACCCACACGTCGTACAACGACTTCGAGATCGTCGCCGCGAACCTGCTCGACGACGACCCCCGCCGGGTCAGCGACCGCCTGCCGACCTATGCGCTCTACATCGACCCGCCGCTCGGCCGGGCAGGAATGACGGTCGACGAGGTCCGCAGGTCAGGCCGCAAGGCGCTGGTTGGCAAGCGGCCCATGACCAAGGTCGGACGCGCCGTCGAGAAGGGCGAGACGCAGGGATTCATGAAGGTCGTCGTCGACGCCGAGACCGACGAGATCCTCGGCGCAGCGATTCTCGGCGTTGGCGGCGACGAGGTGGTCCAGGACATCCTCGACGTGATGACGGCGAAGCTGCCCTACACCGCGATATCGCGGACCGTGCACATCCATCCCACGGTCAGCGAGCTGGTACCGACGATGCTGCAGGAGCTGAAACCGATCGATTAGCTTGCGCTGCAACCCGTCCCGAAGCGAGTTGCCGGGTCACCACGGCGACGCGGTGCCCGAGATGCTCGCAGGTTCGCACGTCGGCGGGATGTACCCGGTCGGGATCGGCGTCGACATCGGTCTGCGTGCCCGCACCCAGCCAGAAGCCAAGCCGGTTCAGGTCGTTCTCGCTGCCTGCCTTGCTGTTCCAGCCGGCGCCGAGTCCGAGGTTGACCCAGTGCATGTGATGCTGGGCGGCGAACACCGCCAGCGACACCAGGGATTGAAGTTTGTCGCCGCTCTTGGCCCCGGAGTTGGTGAAACCCGCAGCCACCTTGTCGCGCCACGTCCCCTCGAGGCAACGCCTGCCGGTCTTCTCGGCGAAGGCCTGAAAACCCGCAGACACGTTCCCCATGAAAGTGGCACTGCCGAAGATGATGCCGTCGGACTCGTCGAGCAGGGTCCAGTCGGAGTCGGCCATGTCGTCGACGGCGAGCACGTGCACAACGGCTCCGCCCGAACGGGCCCCTGCCGCTACCGCATTCGCCAGGGTTGCGGTGTGTCCGAACCCCGAGTGATAGGCGACCGCCAGGGTGACGTCGGGGCGAGGGTCGGTGTTGGTCACGAGCTTCTCCTCATCGTTGGGTGGGGCGACACGCCGGAGATCGCCTCGTAGCGTTGCGCCCAATTGGGCATCGGTTCGCCGGCCAGAAGCGCCTCGAGTCGATCGAGGAAGGCGTGCGTGCCGGAGCGGAAGCCGGTCGCGTTGGGCACGCTGAGCCCGCGGTGGCTGAACCGGAGCAGCGTTCCCGTGCCGTTGGATTCGAGTTCGTAGCGGACGACGCCAGGCTCGACGATCGGTTGGTGCCACTCGTGCTCGAACACGTGGGGCGGGTCCCAGATCAGGATCCGTCCCGTCATCCGCTTGAGGTCCGGTGGCAGCTGCGGCCCGGCTGCCACGGTCTCGATGCTCCCGCCCTCGCGGGGCTCGATGAGCGTCTTGCCCATCCACCGGTCGCGGTGCTTCGGATCGGTGATCGCCGACCACACCCGCTCGACCGGATACGGCAGGTGTCGCTCGAAGTGCAGGACTGCGCGATCCCCCTCGACGGTCAGGCGCCCTTCGCCGCGGCTCACGGCGTCTCCTCGACAGTGGACTCCAGATGTCGCTCCAGCGCGTCGAGATGCTCGCCCCAGAAGCGGCGGTACCGGTTGAGCCAGTCGTCCATCTCGACGAGACCGTCGGCGCGCAGGGCGTAGATCCGGCGCTGCGCATCGGAGCGCACCTCGACGAGACCGACCTCGCGTAGTACCCGCAGATGCCTCGACACCGTGGGTTGAGTCAGGCCGGGCAGGGTGGAGACGAGCTCGCCCGCCGTACGTTCACCGCCGCTCAGCGCGTCGAGAAGTGTCCTGCGATTGGGCTCGGCGACGGCCTCGAATACGTCCACCTCTCGAGCATGTCACTTCATCTATATAGAGGCAAGTCTATATTCAGGATGGTGTCACTGGCGCTGGACCAGCAGCGTCTGCGCCGACGTGCCGATGAACCCCCGGCGATCGAAGATGTCTGCAGTGGTCACCCCGATCCCGTCCGGGCCGATGGAGCCGCGGGCCCGGATCGCGAAGTCGTTGCCCGACGGGAGGCGGTGCAGGTGGATGGTCGTGTCGGTGTTCATGAAGACGAACTCGTTCGGGTCCAGTGCCGCGCCGACGCCGTTGGCCGAATCGGCGACCAGGAGCAGCCGCTGCAGCTCAGTGGTCTCCTCGGAGTCCACCAGGGGCACCATCGGACTCATCCACGCCACCGCGGCTCCGCCGTCATCGGGCTGAGTGCGCCAGCTGACCGTCTCGAGATAGCCGGGGGCGCCCGCCCAGCCGTGGGCGTGGGGCACCATTTCCCCCTCGACGAGCGGGGGATGGCGATCGGTCGCGACGTCGCCGGTGTCCGAGGGTGCGAGCAGCCACGCGGTGACGCGGGCGACCGCTCGCTCGTCGGGCCCGGCGGGCGACATCTCGGCCGCCATCAGTGAAATCCTGGCGCCGGGACGCATCACCCAGGCCCGAACCTTGACCGGAGCTACCGGGATCGCGCCGAGGATGTCGAGGGTCACCCGCCCGATACGCAGCCTCGATCCGCCCCGAGCCACCGCCAACTCCTCGATGGCCTTGGTCATCAACGCCAGCGGTGGTGATCCATGCTGAATCTCGGCATTCCAGTTGCTGGCGGTGCCGACGGTCGATTCGAACAGCTGGTGATCTCCGTCGACTCCGAGCCGACGGTAGTAGCAGTCGATCACGCCGCGGGCTCCGCGGGTTCCGACGGCGAGGGCCAACCCGGATAGGGGGGCGGGGTGCCGCCGAAGGTCGGGCAGTGTTCGTGATGGGCGCACCAGTCGCAGAGCCGCGATGGCTTCGGGCGGAAATCGCCTGTGACGCCTGCGGATTGGATGGCCTGCCACATCGCCATCAACGTCTTCTCGAAGCGGACCAGCTCGTCGAGGTCGGGCGTGTAGTCGAGCACTTGACCGTCGGCGAGATACAGCAACCGCAGGCGCGCGGGCAGCACGCCGCGGGACCGCAGCAGCGCCACCGCATAGAACTTCATCTGGAACATCGCCTTCGCCTCGGCGAGCTCGCGGGTCGCAGCGGGTGCCCTGCCCGTCTTGTAGTCCACCACCCGCATCTCACCGGTGGGGGCGACGTCGATCCGGTCGACGAACCCACGCAGCAGCGTGCCGTCGGAGAGCTCGACCTCCACCCGCTGCTCGCAGCTCTCCGGGTCGAACCGCGTGGGATCCTCGAGCCGGTAGTAGCCGGACACCAGGGCGCGGGCCTCGTCGAGCAGCTTGGTCCGCAGCGCGGGTTCCATGTCGTCGGCGAACTCGGGGTTCGACGCGGCCACCTCTTCCCAGGCGGGCTCGACGAGGGTCATCGCAGTATTCGGCACCCGGCTGGCCGCGGGGAGTGCGTACAGGCGTTCCAGCGCGCCGTGCACTACCGATCCGCGCACCTGTGCAGCCGACGACGGCTCCGGGAGCCGGTCGATGGCGCGCAAGCGGTAGAGCAGCGGGCACTGCTTGAAGTCGCTGGCGCGCGACGGTGACAGGGCCGGACGTCTGACCGGCCCACCGGGCGCAGCCGCTGCTGCAGGCGCGTCGTCACTCATGGGCCAAGCGTAGGTTCGCGCTCCGACAACCCCAAGCTTCAGGTCCGGCGGGTCTGCTGGCAGGCTGAACCGCTGTGAAACGCACCGGGCCGTTCGACGTCGGCGATCGTGTCCAGCTGACCGACGCCAAGAGCAGGCACTACACCATGGTGCTCGCGCCCGGTGGCGAGTTCCACACCCACCGCGGCGCCATCACCCACGACTCCGTGATCGGGCAGCCGGAGGGCTCCGTGGTGAAGTCGGCCAACGGTGACCCGTTCCTGGTGCTGCGTCCCTTGCTCATCGACTACGTGCTGTCGATGCCTCGCGGGGCGCAGGTGATCTATCCGAAGGACGCCGCCCAGATCGTGCACGAGGGCGACATCTTCCCCGGCGCCCGGGTTCTCGAGGCAGGCGCTGGCTCCGGTGCGCTCACCTGCTCGCTGCTCCGTGCCGTCGGCCCCGAGGGCACGGTGACGTCCTACGAGCTGCGCGAGGACCACGCGGTGCATGCGGAGCGCAACGTGGAGACGTTCTACGGGGAGCGCCCGCCCAACTGGGACCTACGGATCGCCGACCTCAACGACTACGACGGGTCCGAGGTCGATCGGGCCGTGCTCGACATGCTGGCGCCGTGGGAGGTGCTCGAAACCGTGGCGGCGGCCCTTGTCTCCGGCGGAGTGCTGATGGTCTACGTGGCGACGGTGACGCAATTGTCGCGGGTGGTCGAGGCCATGCGTGAGCAGTTGTGCTGGACAGAGCCGCGGGCGTGGGAGTCGCTTCAGCGCGGCTGGGACGTCGTCGGCCTCGCGGTGCGTCCGCAACATTCGATGCGCGGCCACACGGCGTTCCTGGTCAGTGCCCGCAAGCTCGCGCCGGGCACGGTGACACCCGCGCCGTACCGCCGCAAGAGGCCAATGCCCTAACGGGGCGGCGTTGCGTCCACCAAGGGCAGCAGCTGATCGGCCGTGCGCTTGCTGAGCTGCCACGTGTCGCGTACCGGAGTGAACTCCATGGGGAACGTGAACGGCTTTACCTGGGGGTTCGGCGAGCCGATCGTGACGGTGGCGGTGACGTGGCCAGGCTGTCCCGACCACGCCAGATCCGCTGCGTCGACGGTGAGCGGGTCGAATCCACTGGCCTTGAGCGCCTCGCCGTAGTTGGCCAGCGCAGCCTCGTCGTCGCTGGTGGCGTACTGCACCAAGGCGATCTTTTGCTCAGCGGGAATCGAAGTGTCCGCGAGTCGGTAGAGCACGCCCGTCAGCTGATCGGCCGGAGGCAGGGGAGCGGGCGCAGGCGTGGACGGGAGTGAGGTATCCAGCGCCGGGGGTTGACTCGGTGGTGGCGCCGAACGAGGTTCGTCGGCGCACCCGGCAAGCCCGAGCGCCGCCACCAGGGTGACGGCGCTCAGGACGGCTGCTGGGGTGCTGCGCACCAGACGAGACTCAGTCAGGAAGCTGGTCAGCTCGCGGACGACAACAGGGACAGGGCGGACTGTTTCGACAGCTGCCACCCGGTCGGGCTGGGGCCCGAGATGAACGTGACGGCTTGGGTCCGGCTGACGCCGTTGTTCGCCGTGGCGGTCACGTTCGCGGTCGCGCTCCCGCCGTCGGAATCGACGTCGGCGACGTCGAAGCTCAGCGGGAACAGGCCCTTGGCCGCCGCCTTGCTGTACTCACGGTCCGCGGCGATGCTTTCGATCCGGCCCAGACCACCCTCGATGTAAGAGGCCTTGGCGCCAGCGAAGGAGCCACCGCCTGCCAAACCGTTCAGGGTCTGCAAGAGGGGCGCCTGGAGATCTGGCGCGGGTGCCTGCGGGAGCGGGATGCCCATCACGACCGGCTCGATGGCCGACGGCGCGCCCGAGCTCGCGTTCGATGCAATGGAAGTCACACCACCCGCTGCTGCGGCTACGACGGCAGCTGCTGCCATGCCGGTAACGAGGGTTTTCAGGATCACGGCTGTCCTTTCAATAGGGCCAACTCATCTCAGAGGCTAACAGTGTTGCTGGTGTGTCGAATTCCTACACCGCACACAAAGGCTGAATCGCCGGTAGCGTTGAAGGTGTTACTGCACCAACTTTCGGTGCGGGGAGGGGCGCAACATGAGTGAGTCAGAGCCCATGTCCAGCGAGGACGCTGCCGAGTTGGAAGAACTGCGTCGTGAAGCTGCCGCGCTTCGCGAACAATTGGAGCAGGCGGTAGGGCCGGACAGTGGCCTTCGCAGCGCGCGGGACGTCCATCAGCTCGAGACACGCATCGACTCCCTTGCAGCGCGCAACGCCAAGCTGATGGACACCCTCAAGGAAGCCCGTCAGCAGTTGCTGGCGCTCCGCGAAGAGGTCGACCGCCTCGGACAGCCGCCCAGCGGCTACGGCGTGCTGTTGCTCGCCCACGAGGACGACACCGTCGACGTGTTCACGTCCGGCCGCAAGATGCGGTTGACGTGCTCGCCGAACATCGAGGTCAAGGAACTCAAGCAGGGCCAGACGGTTCGTCTCAACGAGGCGTTGACCGTGGTCGAGGCAGGCAAGTTCGAAGCTGTCGGCGAGATCTCGACACTGCGCGAGATCCTGAACGACGGCCATCGGGCGCTCGTCGTCGGACACGCCGACGAGGAACGCATCGTCTGGCTCGCCGAACCGCTGGTGGCCATCGAGGACCTGCCGTCGCAGGTCGATGAAGGCGTCGACGACGACCTTCGTCCCCGCAAGCTGCGGCCCGGCGACTCCCTGCTCGTCGACACCAAGGCCGGTTACGCCTTCGAACGCATCCCGAAGGCCGAGGTCGAGGACCTCGTGCTCGAGGAAGTGCCCGACGTCAGCTACCACGACATCGGTGGCCTGACCCGCCAGATCGAGCAGATCCGCGACGCGGTGGAGCTGCCGTTCCTGCACAAGGACCTCTACCGCGAGTACTCACTGCGGCCGCCAAAGGGCGTGCTGTTGTACGGCCCTCCCGGTTGCGGCAAGACTCTGATCGCCAAGGCCGTGGCCAACTCGCTGGCCAAGAAGATGGCCGAGGTGCGCGGGGAGGACGCCCGCGAGGCGAAGTCGTACTTCCTCAACATCAAGGGCCCGGAGCTTCTGAACAAGTTCGTGGGTGAGACCGAACGCCACATCCGGCTCATCTTCCAGCGGGCCCGTGAGAAGGCGTCCGAGGGCACCCCGGTGATCGTGTTCTTCGACGAGATGGACTCGATCTTCCGCACCCGGGGTACGGGCGTCAGCTCCGACGTCGAAACCACCGTCGTCCCACAGCTCCTGAGTGAGATCGACGGCGTCGAGGGCCTGGAGAACGTGATCGTGATCGGCGCCTCCAACCGCGAGGACATGATCGACCCGGCGATCCTGCGGCCCGGCCGCCTGGACGTCAAGATCAAGATCGAGCGGCCTGACGCTGAAGCAGCACAAGACATCTTCAGCAAGTACCTCACCGAGAACCTGCCCGTGAACGCCGACGACCTCGCCGAGTTCGGCGGCGATCGCGCACTGACGATCAAGACGATGATCGAGAAGATCGTCGAGCGGATGTACGCCGAGATCGACGACAACCGGTTCCTGGAGGTCACCTACGCCAACGGTGACAAGGAAGTCATGTACTTCAAGGACTTCAACTCCGGCGCCATGATCCAGAACGTCGTCGATCGCGCCAAGAAGTATGCGATCAAGTCGGTGCTCGAATACGGCCAGCACGGGCTGCGGATTCAGCATCTGCTCGACTCGATCGTCGACGAATTCGCCGAGAACGAGGATCTGCCCAACACCACCAATCCCGATGACTGGGCCAGGATCTCGGGCAAGAAGGGCGAACGGATCGTCTACATCCGCACGCTCGTCACCGGCAAGAGTTCGTCGGCCAGCCGTGCCATCGACACCGAATCGAACCTGGGCCAGTACCTCTAGGCGGCTCTATATTGTGACGATGGCCAACAGGGTTGTCGTCATCACGGGTGCCAGCAGCGGGATCGGCGAGGCGACGGCACTGCGTCTCGGAGCCGAGGGTTACCGGGTGGTGCTTGCCGCCCGACGGACGGATCGTCTCGACGAGGCGGCGGCGCGGATCACCGCCGGTGGTGGCACCGCCGTCGCGCGGGCCGTCGACGTGACGGACCGCGACGACGTCAAGGCGCTCGTCGATGGCGTGGTCGCCGAGTTCGGCACCGTGGACGTCTTCGTCAACAACGCGGGCGTCATGCCACTGTCGCGACTCGACGCGCTGCTCGTCGACGAGTGGAACCAGATGATCGACGTCAACATCAGGGGTCTGCTGCACGGCATCGCTGCCGCGTTGCCTCAGTTCACCATTCAGGGCGGTGGCCACTTCGTCACGGTCGCGTCGATCGGGGCGCATGAGGTCGTCGCGACCGGTGCGGTCTACTGCGCCAGCAAGTATGCGGCGTGGGCGATCACCGAAGGACTGCGGCAGGAAAGCGACCCGAGCATCCGCGTCACCACCATCTCGCCAGGTGTCGTCGAGTCCGAACTCGCCGATGTCATCAGCGATCCCACCGCCAGGGAGGCCATGCGCAGCTACCGCGCCGTCGCCATCCCGGCGGACGCGATCGCCTCGGCCATCTCGTATGCGATCGGCCAGCCGCCCGACGTCGACGTCAACGAGATCGTCGTGCGACCGGCCGGGCAGCGCTAGGCCGGCAACACGTCATGTTCAACGTCCTTCGTAGACGTGCGCCCGGTAGCGGTTGCGGGCGACGAGGGTCAGGCGCAGGTCGTCGACCAACGGGTCGAGGAACTCCTTGCGGTACTCGCCGTCGCCGACCGCGCGGGCGCTGACGTACATGAAGGTCAACGCTCCCAGGAACATCGTGACGTGGATCAGAGCCTGCGGAACCGGCAGGGTCATGCCGAACCAGGTGCCCTGATCGGACCCGTTGGCGGTCCACGTCGCCAGCACCTCCGGACTGAGCACCAGCAGTCCAAGCACGAAGAAGATCGCCGCCGTCACGACGGCGACGGTTGCGATCTGGGTGATCTGAGAAGCCATCACGACGAAGATCACGTTGGCCCGTTCCCCGCGGCGCAGCGCGTCGCCCACCTCCTGGTCGGGCATCGCGGCGAACGGACTTTCGGCGAGGCGCCCGGCGTCGGGTTCGCGGGTACTCCTGCTCTCCAGCACCGGTCGCGCGCGCTCGATCACGCCGCTGAAGAGGAAGGCGACGGCGATGAACGCCATGAAACCGATCACCAGCCACATCCGGTCGCGGCCGATCTTGGTCGCCATCGACCAGACGAAGCCGTTGAAGAACACCAGCACGGTGAGCAGCACGACCGGCAGTGCCCTGGTGACCAACGCGCCGGCGCTGGCCAGATTCGACGCCGTCAGCCGCACCGCCCACCCGAGCACCGAGCCGAG
>NZ_JBOGDD010000074.1:0-6919 GCF_050701675.1 Mycobacterium sp.
GGCCGCTCGTGTCGATCGCCACGATGCGCGGCCGCAGCCTCTACAACATCGCCCGCAGCCTGGAGGATCAGCCCGGTGCGGGCGATACCGCCATTGCGTACTATCGACGCGCCGTCGAAACGGATCCGGGCTACGCGATGGCATACGGCAACCTGGGCGCCGCGTTGTTGCGCCGCGGCGATCTCGACGAAGCGCTCGCGCACTTGCGGCGCGCCATCGAGCTGCAGCCCTCCTATGCGGACCATCATCACAATCTCGGCACGGCGCTCGGCGCGGCCGGCGATGGGGCGGCGGCGGCGACCGCCTACGAGCGCGCCCTCGCGCTCGATCCCAACTTGGCCGACTCCCACGTCAACCTGGGCGCATTGCGGCAGCAGGCCGGCGACCTGGACGCCGCCGCGCAGCACTACGCTGCCGCTATCGCCATCGATCCGCGCCTGCTAGCTGCGCGCAACAACCTCGGAATCGTCTACGCACTGCAGGGCGACTTCGACCGCGCGATCGACACCCTGCGCGCGGCCGCCGACCTCGATCCACGCGATCGCATGGCGCGCGAGAACCTCACCTTGGTCCTTGCCCGAGGTGGGCGCGGCGATGAGGCGGTCGCCGCCTTTGGGGCGCTGCGCCACGCCGGGACGAGTGACATTGCGATCCTCTGCGGGCTGGCTGACCAGCTCGTCAGCACCGGAATAGACCCCCAGCGCCTCGATGCCCCGCGCGGATGCCCGCCCGCCGCAGCGCGCTGATCGATTGGCAGCTCGCCCAGATGTCTGGCCCCGGGCTCGAGTTTTCCGGGCCACGGATACTCCGGCCGACTCGCATCTATACCACGGAACCTGGTGGCTGATGATGTTGGGGGCCCGCAGGGCGCCGAGTGCAGGATCGTGCGTTTGATCACGATTCAGTAGCTATGCTGCGGCTGTATAGAATGGGGGCGACGACTAGCAGCATCCTTTCGCTCGGTTGCATCTCCTGCATTGTTCTGCGACCTCACTGCCGTCGTTTCAGAAAGGATATTCTCGGGACAAGACAGCAAACCGACCTGGACCTCTACACGCCGCCCTCGCAAGTGGCATGTCGTCGGCGTTGTGGTCGCGCGGCAAGCGGTGCTCTGTGCGCGGGTTGGATTTGGTTCTGGCGTGCGGAAAGGGAGACGATCATGATGCAGGCCCAGCGTGCCATCGTTGTTCTCTGTCTGGTTGCCTTGCTGGGGGTCGCGTCTCCTGCGCTCGCACTGGACCCCGAGGTCTTTGCAACCCGCTGCTTTGTGAACGCGGTCGTGCCGAGCGCGGTCGCAACGATCACCGATCGCAGTGATGCTCCGTCGCCGGTTTGCTCGACGGATCACGGGCCGATCACCAACAGCCTCGTAGACAGCGTAACGGAGACGCGTTCGCTGCTCTTGCGGTTCGAGATCAGCCAAACGGAAAGTACGATTGGCCGTGCCTGGCTGCGGCTCCCGAACGCATATGCGAACTCGTCCGACGCGCTGAACGTCACCGCCGACTGGTACGAGTGGGATGCATGCGACGCGGGGGACGTGGGCGGCGCCGGAACAGGCACCGCTCTCGATGCGGCCGGGTCCTGCGGCACTGATTGCTCAACAGGCTCCATTGAGAACGGATTCGACCTGCAGCTCGACAGCGTGAGCGGTCACGTCAACCTCAACGGGGCGACCGAGTTGCGCGTAACCCTAGGAGGCGGCGCCGTTGTCGGCAGCAATGCTGTAACGCTCGTCTCGGCATTCCCGCTCGACGACATCTATCTGGTGTACGAGTCCTGCACAGATGAGATTCCGGTGCCGCCAGCCTGCGAGGTTCTGCAGTTCCCCGCACGTGAGGAGGCGGTGACCTTTGCCGAGGGCGTCGATGAGCCGCCTACGCCACTCGTTTGTACCGACGACGCCGGCGAGTCGACGCTGGTCATTGCGACGGCCAACGAGAGTTCAGGAGGCAGCACCATCCAGCAAGAGATCAATACGTTCTTGAATTTCGATACGAGCACGCTCCCGACCGACCAAGTGCCCTACCTTGCGCGCGTTCGCATGCACGTCCTCCGTCACCAGATGGTGTTTCTGGACACAGGCACCCTTGAAGGCGACTGGTACAATTGGGGACCATCATGTGACTTGGCCGATCACGCCGCCAGCGGAGCGACTGACGCACTGTCGGCGTACCACACGCACGTCTGCGACTACTCATGCTACGTCGCCACACTCCCGGTCGGGGCGGATGTCGACTTCCCGCTGGCCAATCCGTTGACGCGACTCAACCGCGTCGGTACCTCGGGACTGCGCCTGCGCATGTCCGAGGCGGCACTCACGAGCTATCTGTTCGTGGCGAACTCGGACCAGGTCGGCAATGAGCCCGAGTTGCTGGTGCTTGCCTGCGACGATCCCACGCCACCGCCAGCGACGCCTCCGACCGGTTGCGCCTATCATGTACTGCCTGCGCCGCTCGAGTCGCAGATCGTTGCGGCGTGCACGCCTGAGAACCAGCCAACCTTGTTCCAGTGCGGGGACAGCGGCCTCAGCGCGTCGATGCCTCAGCTGGTCGCGATGGACACGTACGACGTGGACGGCCGCAACACGGTGGTCAACAATCTCCTGCTGCGCTGGGATACTTCGACCCTTCCCTCTGGTGCGACGATTGACGGTGCGTGGTTGCGCCTGTTCGTTCCGGATCGGCTAACCCAGCCCGGCGCGGCGTTGACAGCGGACTGGGACCCCTGGGGCGAGTGCGACAGCGATGATGTGACGCGCGCGCCAACGGCCATCGCACTATCGACGGCGGGGGCCTGTGGAACTGCGTGCCAGGTGGGATCGATTGCTCAGGCCGCCTACACTGATTTCCCACTCGATACGCCGGCCACACACATCACTCGTGGCGTCGGGGCGCGCACCGATCTGCGCGTGCGGGTCGTCGCCGATGCCGCGAGCGGCCAAAGCTGGCTTGCCGCCAGCGACTCCGACACGCTGTTGCCCGGCCCCGGCCTCATCGTGCTCACCTGCGATGCCGAACCCCCGCCACCGGCAGCCACCGATGCCATCATCGCTTGGGGTATCGTCGACGGCGGCATCACCGTCACTGGTCGACCGGGCAGTTTTGAAGGCGGTGCGCAGGTGACCATCACGAACGTGCGCACCGGCCAGCAGATCACCGTCACCGCCAACGCGGACGGATCCTTCACCGCGCCGCTCGATGTCGAGGAACGCGATGTTCTGACCATTCTGGTCACCGACGCCGCCGGGAACCCGAGCCCGCCAGCGTCGTTACAGGTCTTACCCCCTGACCCGGTGTTGATCGCGCCTCCGCTGGACCGCACTGTTGCCACGACCGTTGCCGACAGCACGGCCTTTCTGTACACCGGCCCGCTTGCCGTACAGGTCGGGATCGACCCAGAGACGATCGAGCCCGCCCGCGCGGCCGTAATGCGGGGGGCCGTCATTGATCGCAATGAGGTGCCGCTGCCGGGCGTACGGGTGACCGTGCTCGATCATCCGGAGTACGGCTACACGCTGAGCCGCAGCGACGGGTGGTTCGACCTCGCCGTGAACGGCGGCGGTCCGCTGACCATCGAGTACGATGCCGGCGTCGACGCCTTCCCCGCCCAACGTACCGTCACCGTGCCATGGCAGGGGTACGCGCAGGCGCCGGCCGTCGCCCTGGTCGAGCCGGACGCCGATGCCACGGTGATCACGCTCGGCGCAGCGACGACGCAGCTCGCCAGCGGCGGGCCGGAGAGTGATGCGAACGGCAGCCGCGAGGCGGTATTGCTGATCCCAGCCAACACCACCGCCTCGATGATCGTCGACGGCACCCCCGTGCCGGCGCCGATTCTGACCGTGCGCCTGACCGAGTACACGGTTGGCGAGCGCGGCCCCTCGGCGATGCCGGGCGAGCTGCCGCCTGCCAGCGCCTACACGTACGCGGTGGAGGTGAGCGCCGACGAGGCGATGGCCGCCGGCGCGGAGCGGGTCGAACTCAGCCAGCCGCTGCCGCTCTACGTCGACAACTTCCTCGATTTTCCGGTCGGCCAGGCGGTGCCGCTGGGCAGCTACGACCGCGAGCAGGCGCGCTGGGAGCCGGCCCCCAACGGCGTCGTGCTGCAAGTCGTGAGCGTCACGGCCGGCGTCGCCAACCTCGATACCACCGGCGATGGCGTGCCCGAGAGCGATACCGTTCTGGCGACTCAATTCGGCATCACCCTCGCCGAGCGGCAGACGCTGGCCACCCGCTATGCGCCCGGCGCCAGCCTCTGGCGCGTGGCATTGACCTTCTTCTCGCGCTGGGACTGCAACTGGCCGGGCGGTCCGCCGTCCGATGCGATCCCGCCCAACGGCGGCGAGCCGACCGGCGGGCTGGGCCGCGAGCGGCTGGATGACCCCGACCTCGGCGGCGGCGGCGAGCTGGACATCCAGAACCAGGCGCTGCGCCAGGAGGCGTCGCTGCCGGGCACGCCGTACGCGCTGACCTACCGCAGCGATCGCCAGCTGGAGACGGCGACGCTCAATCCGATCACCATCCCGCTGATCGGTGCGACGGTGCCGACCTCGCTGGAGCGCGTGGAGGTCCACATCGACGTCGCCGGGCGGCGCTTCATCGAGGTCTATCGCCGCAGCGCCGGCGAGTTGGTGCCCGGGCTGACCACAACCTTCGCCTGGGACGGCGTCGACGTGTACGGCCGCCTCCTGCAGGGCCGCGTGCTGATCGACGTGGAGACGCGCTTTGTCTACCCGCGCGCGTACGACCAGGCGGCGCCGACCATCCTGTCGTTCTCCCTGGTCTCCGGACAGCCGCTCACCGACATCGGCAATACGCGCGCCGAGATCACCACCGGGCGCCGCTTCAGCGGCTTCATCGGCGGCTGGGACAGCAAAGCCGAGGGGCTGGGCGGCTGGAGCCTCGACGTGCATCGCAGTTACGATCCGGTCAGCGGCACGCTCGGTGGCGGCGACGGCAGCCAGCGGAGCCGTGAGCGGGTCGAGGCGTCGCTGACGACGGCGATCGGTGGCGGCACTACCTGGCCGGTGGTGGACAACGTCACCAAGGCCACCGCGGTGGAGCTGATCGAGCCCAACGGCGTGGCGGTGGCGCCGGATGGCACGGTCTATGTGGCCGACAGCAACGTCAGCCGCCGCCAGATCCTGCGCCTGAACGCCGACGGCACCGTCTACCGGGTCGCCGGCGGCGGCACACTGACCGGCGAGGGTGTCGATCCGCGCAGCGCCCGCTTGCTGGGCCCCTACGGCCTGGCGTTCGGCCCCGACGGCGCGCTCTACGTCACCGAGGCGGAGGGGGCGCGCGTGCGGCGGATCGATCTGGCCGCCCACACCATCACCACCGTGGCGGGCACCGGCATTGCGTGCCCGAACGCCAACCAGTCGGCCGCCTGCGGCGACGGCGGGCCGGCGCTGCAGGCCCAGCTGAGGAATCCCTCCGCCGTGCAGGTGGCGGCCGACGGCCGGCTCTACATCGCCGATGCCGGCCGGCGCGTGCGCGTGGTCGGCCCCGAGGGGACCATCCAGAAGCTGGCCGGTGAAGGGCCCAATTGTTGTGGGAACAACACGGTGAATGGGATTCCGGCCAGCCAGGCCTTGTTCTTCAACCCAGAGATGGATCTGGCGCTGGCCGCCGACGGTAGCCTGTACGTGGCGACAGGGTTCTCGCTGGTGCGGCGCATCGCGCCCGACGGGCGCATTTACACTGTGGCCGGGGACGGCACCGCCCCGGGCCCGCCCACCGGCGACGTCGGCGACGGCGGCTTGGCCATCGCGGCGGAAGTGTTCGATGTCGACGCAGTGGCGTTGGTGGCCGACGGGAGCCTGCTGGTGGCCGACCGCGCCTACGATCGCGTGCGGCGCGTGGATCCGCTGGGGCTGATCTCGGCGCTGGCCGGTACACGGGTGGAGCTCAATACCACCGGCTTCTCCGGCGACGGCGGCGCGGCGCTCGCCGCCCGCTTCGACGAGCCCTCCCGACTGGCGCCGGCGCCCGACGGTAGCCTCTACATCGCGGTGCTCGGCAATAAACGCGTGCTGCGCGTGCGCTCGCCGCTGCCCGGCTTCGCGGCGCTGGGCGATCTCGTCATCGCCAGCCCCGACGGCAGCGAGCTGTACGTCTTCGACAACCGCGGCCGACACAAACTGACCGTCGATGCCCTCGTCCGCGACGACGAGGGGAACCCGACCATCCGTCACAG
The DNA here is from genome assembly GCF_050701675.1 of Mycobacterium sp. Lineage (GTDB taxonomy): Bacteria > Actinomycetota > Actinomycetes > Mycobacteriales > Mycobacteriaceae > Mycobacterium. Next base: position 6,202 of record NZ_JBOGDD010000074.1, read on the forward strand.
CTTTGCCTACGATGCCGCGGGGCGCCTGGCCGGCGTCACCGATGTCGACGGCCGCCTGCTCGACATTCAGCGTCCGACGCCGAGCACCGTCGTGCTGACTGGGCCCGATGGCCAGGCGACGACCCTGACGCTGGACACCAACGGCTACGCGGTCTCGGTGGCCAGTGCCGCCGGCGCGACCACCTTTGCCCCCAGCAGCCAGGGGCTGATCACCAGCGCCACTGGTCCGAACAACCACACCCGGAGCTTCAGCTACGGCAGTGGCGGCCGCCTGAGCGTCGCCACCGACCCGCCCGGCGCCGGTGGCAGTGACACGCTGACGCGCACCGACCTCACGGTGCCCGACGGCACCGGCTACCAGGTCGTGCACACCACCGAAGACGGCGTGCAGACCGCCTATCAGGTGGCCTTCCTACCCACCGGCGAGGAGCGCCGCACGACGCTCAATCCCGACGGCACGCAGACCGAGACACTGATCGGTCTCGACGGCGGTCGCACGGTCACCCAGGCCGACGGGACGGTACAGACCAGTACCATCGGCCCCGACCCGCGCTTCGGCCTGCAGGCACCGGTGACAACCTCCTCGAGCGTCAGCACGCCCGACGGCCTGACCGCGACGCTCACCGCGTCGCGCACCGCCAATGTCAGCAACCCTACCGACCCGCTCAGCCTCACCACCCAGACCGACACGCTGGTGGTCAACAACCGCCCGCCGGCC
>NZ_JBOGDD010000075.1:0-1739 GCF_050701675.1 Mycobacterium sp.
GTGTTGCAGGTGCTCTGGTCGATGCGGGTCTTTCGACCGAGTTCGGTGTCAACGGGTTGAACCGACAAGCAGTTGCTCTTGACGCCGCAGTCGCCGCAGCCTTCGCAGACCGCCTCGTTGATCACGACGCGGGTCAGCCGAGCAGGCAGCTTTCCGCGCTTGCGCTTGCGTCGTGCCTCCGCTGCGCACTGCTGGTCGTAGATCAAGACGGTGACGCCCTCGGTGTCGCGCAGCAGACGCTGGGCCTCGTCGAGGCGATCCCGGTGCCACACCAGAACGCCGTTGGCGAATGTCGCGCCCCGGTGTCGTTCCGGTTCGTCGGCGCAGACGATGACCTTCGTGACACCGTCGGCCACCAGCTTGTGGGTGAGTTCGGGAACCGTCAGTCCGGCCGCAACGTCCTGCGCTCCGGTCATCGCGACCGCAGAGTTGTACAGGATCTTGTAGGTGATGTTCACTCCGGCTGCGACGCACGCCTGCACCGCAAGCTGCCCGGAATGGAAGTACGTTCCGTCGCCGATGTTTTGGAAGATGTGTCCGACGTCGGTGAATAAGGACTGGCCGATCCACTGTGCACCCTCACCACCCATCTGGGTGAGGCCCGTCACCTGAGAATCGGTGCGTGAGGACATCGTGACCAGGGTGTGGCAACCGATTCCTCCGCCGGCCAACGACCCGTCCGGCACGGCGGTGGACCGGTTGTGCGGGCAGCCGGAGCAGAAGTACGCGGTACGGGTGGAGGGCTGCACCGTCAGTTCCAATGATGGTGGCGCCGTTCGGGCGACCGTGACCTTGTCCTTCAACACGCGGCGTAGCGGTGCGAGCAGGCGGCCGGCGGTGAGTTCGCCGTCTGCAGGAATGAGCACTTTCCCGTCGGCGGCATACTTGCCGAGGACACGGGGAGCCGCGTTGCGGCCGTAGAGGATTTCCTTGACCTGCATTTCGACAAAGGCCGACTTGTCCTCGACCACCAACACTTCCGTCACCCGGTCGGCGAGCCGGGAAACGATCTCTGCGCCGACGGGATAGGGCATGCCGATACGCAGGATGCGGATCCCTACGCGCTCGAGATCCGCATCGCTGAGCCCGAGTTCGGTGAGCGCCTGGCGTACGGTGTCGTAGGCCGTGCCGACAGTGACGATGCCGAGCCATGCCTGGGCGGGATTGACCTCGATGCGGTCGATGCTGTTGGCCGCGTTGAACGCTCGTACCATCGACCAGCGCGGGCCGTAGAGGTCGGCCTCGGCGAACAGGCTGTCGGGGGGTGCCGCGCAGATGCGTTGGTGGTAGGTCCAGGGGCGGCCTTCCCACTCGACCTTCGGAGTGATGATGTCGAATTCGGAGAAGTCGCGGTCCAGTGTCCAAAGGCCGTCGGCGACGTCGGCGACGATCTTCATGGCGGACCAGCAGCCTGAAGCGCGTGACAGCGCCACGCCGTACATGCCGAATGTGATGATCTCTTCGGCGTTGCGGGGGAAGAAGATCGGCATCGACAGTGCCGCCAATGATCGCTCGCTGGCGACTGGCAGGCTGGAGGACTTCGCCCCGGGGTCATCGCCGACGAGGGCGAGCGCACCACCCGCTGGATTGGCTCCGTACATCGCGCCGTGCCGGAGCGCGTCGCTTGCGCGGTCGAGTCCCGGTCCCTTGCCGTACCAGACGCCGATCACTCCGTCGTAGCTGCGGTTACCTGACGGCAGGTCATTTTGACTTCCCCACACGGACGTTGCGGCCAGTTC
>NZ_JBOGDD010000076.1:0-4369 GCF_050701675.1 Mycobacterium sp.
GCGCGGGTCTGGGTGTCCAGGGCGCCGAAGGGCTCGTCCATCATCACCGCTCTGGGTGCGCCGGCCAGCCCCCTTGCGAGCTGCACGCGTTGGCGCATGCCGCCTGAGAGGCTCTTGGGCAGGTAGCCCTCGAAGCCAGTGAGGCCGACGTCGGCGATCCACTTGCGGGCCTCGTCGCTGCGGCCCTTGCGTGGGCGGCCCGCGAGCTTGAGGGCCAGTTCGACGTTGGATTGCACGGTGCGCCATGGCAACAGCGCGTTGTCCTGAAACACCATCGCACGGTCGCGGGAGGTGGTGACGACCCGGGCACCGTCGCCGAGGATCTCTCCCCCGTCGGGTGGCAGCAGTCCGGCCAGGGCACGCAGCACGGTCGACTTGCCACAGCCGGACGGGCCCGTCAGCACCAGGATCTCGCCGGATCGCACGTCGAGGTCGAGGTGGTCGACGACGGGTGCTCCGCCGTAGCTGAGCACGACGTCGCTGAGCTTCAAACTCATACCGGTCACTGCCCGTTCTCCTCTGCTCGGGGCAGCCAGCGGGTGACGCGTCTGCCGATGAGTTCGACTGCGGCAGAGGTGAGGAACCCGAGCACGCCGATCGTGATGATCCCGACGAAGACCTCGGGGTAGGCCAGCACGGTGTACGCCTGCCAGGTGCGGTAGCCGACGCCGAGACGCCCGGAGATCATCTCGGCGGAGATGACGCATATCCAGGCGACGCCGATGCCGACGGACAGGCCTCCGAAGACGCCGGGGAGGATGCCGGGCAGCACGACCCGGGTGAGCACGTCGGCACGGTTGCCGCCGAGGGTGCGCACGGAGTCCTCCCAGAGGGTCGGGAGCGCGCGGACGGCATGGCGGGTGCTCACCATGATCGGGAAGTACGCGGCGAGGAAGGTGATGAAGACGATCCCGGCCTCGTCGGTGGGGAACAACAGGATCGCGACGGGCACGATCGCGATGGCGGGGATGGGCCGCGCCAGTTCGGTGAGCGGGCCGAGGACGTTCGCGAACGCGCGGGATCGGCCGAGCAGGATGCCGGTGAGGACGCCGGCGACCGCCGCGAGCGCGAACCCGGTCAGGATGCGGATCAGCGACTGACCGAGGTCGAGCCAGTAGTCCTGGGCGCCCAACCGGTGACTGAACGCCGTGACGATCTGGGTGACGGTCGGCAGGGTGTCGAATCGCAGCCAGAGCCGAACGTGGTTGGCGGTCAACACCTGCCACAGGCCGATGGCCGCCGCCACCGAGGCGATGCGCACCAGCCAGGACGGCCAGGCCCGTCGTCGCGGCGCCTTGGGTGTGGTCGCGACGACGACGGCCGGTGCGTCGCTCGTCAGGATCGCAGGCGGGGCGGTCATACCGCACCCGCAAGGGCCTGCTGGTAGTCGACGACCGTCGCGCCGGGGTGCGAGCCGGTGTAGCGCTGAGCGCCCGCGGCGGTATCGAACGGTACGAAGTCGTTGTCGTGCCGAACCCAGACGGACTTGTCGGCGAACCACCTGGTGCCGAACTCGGCATCGGGAACATAAGCGGCGCGGACCTTCTCGCCCTTCGCCGTCGCTTCGCGGATGGCGCGAAGCAGGCAGCCGGGGTTGGCGGCGGGCTGGGTCTCGTCCTGCCCGTCGAGCCAGAGTTCACCGGCCAGCTTGGGGTCGGTCACCGCGACGTTGCAGACGGGGTCCTGACCGCTGAGCAGTGACGGGTTGGCCGCGGACTTGAGGGCGGCGTCGTAGTCCTGGCCGCGTTCGGCGAATGCCTTGCGCAGCGCCTCGTCGGAGACGAACCCGTCGATGTCGAGGTCGGCGAAGTCGCCGATCGACTTCAGGTACGGCACATCGCCTTTGAACGCCTCGACGAGCGAGGGCTTCAAGGTGGTGTCGAACGACGTACCGCCAGGGCCGTTGTAGAGGTACACGACTTCCTGCGGCAGCCCGCTGCCGTCGGCGACGATCTTCGCGGATTCCAGCGGGTGGGCGTTGAGGTACTCGGTGGCGTCGAGCTGAGCCTGAAGGAAGGCGCCGAGCACCTCGGGGTGCTGGCCAGCGTAGTCGCGACGGACGACGACGCCGTGGAAGGTGGGGTAGTCCCCCTCGGCGCCGTCGTAGAGCAGCTTGCCCTTGTTCTGGAAGACCAGCAGGCCGGGCCATGCGACGAACTGCGAGAGTGCCTGCGCCTGACCGGATTCCAATGCGGACGCACCGACCTGGGGTTGTTGGTTGAGTACCTCGACGCCGGCCTTCGGGTCGATGCCCGCCGTGTCGAGGGCGCGGACGAGCGTGCCGTGGCCCGCGGAACCGACACTGGCGGACACCTTCTCGCCCTTGAGGTCGGTGATGGTCCGCGTCGGCGAGTTCGGCGGGACGACGACCATGTTGAGTGCGCCGGTGGGGCTGTATCCGGTGATGGAGACCAGCTCGGTCTTGGCGCGTTCATTGGCTTGGGTCTTGGAGCCGTTGATCAGCAGCGGGTAGTCGCCCATGGAGCCGATGTCGATCTTCTCGGCGACCATCTGCGCGGTGATGGGCGCACCGGTGTCGTAGTCCTGCCACTGCACGTTGTACTTCTTGCCGGAGGACTTCCCGATGTCGGCGAGTCGCTGCTCCAGGAAACCCTTGGCCTTCAACAGGGTTCCCGCGGTGACGGTGTTGATGGTCTTGGACTGGTAGCCGACGACGACGTCGACGGTGTCGGCGGATTGTGCCGTGGAGTCAAGCGAGCAGGCGGCCAGCGAGCTGACGGTGGTGGCGGCCAGTAGAGCGGCGAGTACGCGTTTCACGAGCAGGTCCCCTCAGCGGAGTAAGTAGGGCATGTTGACGGTGACGGCGCCGGTGGGACAGCGGGCCGCACACGGGCCGCAGTACCAACACTCGTCGACGTGCATGAAGGCCTTGCCGTTCTCGGGGTTGATGGCCAGCGAGTCGAGCGGACAGATCTCGACGCAGAGGGTGCAGCCCTCGATGCAGAGCGATTCGTCGATCGTCACTGGCACGTCGACGCGCTGGTTGACCTGGGCCATCATTGTCCCCTAACTAGATTGCCGCGCATGGTGATTCGATCCCCACGCATGCGGATGTATTCGAGGTCGACGGGGCGGCCGTCGTCCAGGTGGGTCAGTCGTTCCAGGAGGAGGACGGGCGCGCCGTCGGGCACCTGCAGGATCGCGGCGGAGTGGGCGTCGGCGGACACGGCCTCGACGGCGAGGTCCGCGGCTCCGAGCCTTTGACCCGTGACCTGTTCGATGAGGGCGAAGACGTCGTTGACCTCGAGGGAGTGCTCGAGGACCTCGTTGCCGACGTCGGGCGTCAGGTAGGTCATGTCGAGGGACAGCGGCAGGTCGCCGAGGTAGCGCAGGCGTTCGATGAACACGACCCCCTCGCCCGGGTTCAGGCGCAGGCGGTTGGCGACCGACGGCGGGGCGGCCACCGTCATGGCGGCGCGGACCTCGTTGCGGATGTCGCCGTAGCCCTTGAAGGTCTCCTTCAGTCCGACGAGCGCGTCGAGGCCGTGGTCGTACTTGCGGATGGCGACGTGGGTGCCGGTGCGGGGGCCGCGGTCGATGAGGCCTTCGTCCTTCAGCGTCGCGAGCGCCTCGCGGACGGTGTTGCGGGAGACGAAGAACTCACCGGCGAGGTCGGCCTCGGACGGTAGCCCGTCGGGATAGCCGCCCGCGTGGATCTGGTGGCGCAACACGTCGGCCACCAGCCGGGCCTGGTCGGCGCGCGGTCGACGGATCGGTGTCGGTGCTGCAGCGTTTTCATCAGCGTTTCCCAAGGCCACGGGTCACCTCCTGGGCTCATGCGTGTGACTGACCTGCTCGCAGACGGTATCGGCGGGTTTCAGGGTGGCCAGGTGGTCGGCATTCCGGGGTTCCCCGGGCTCGACGAATGCGCCGGTCTATTTCGGCGCGGACCTGCCGTTAGTGCGCGGGGTGCGGCCATTGCGCCACCAAGGGCGCGGGAGGTGGGTTTGCAATCGCGGTGAGCGGAATGTGGCTGCGCTGGGCCGTGAGCCGGATACGACTGAAGGCGGGTGTTCGACCGTCGGTCAAACACCCGCCAAGAGGCGTCTTCAGATCCTCGTTAGGCGCAGACGCGCACGAACCCGTACGGCCCGGACACACAGGGCGGGCCGTAGCCGTAGTAGGGCGGGGGTGGGGCCCATCGCGGTCCGCGCCAGCCGTCGTCGCGCCAGTCCCCTCCGTGTCCATGACCGCCGCCGCCGTGGCCGTGGCCCCAGCCGTCCTGGGCCCAGGTGGTCTCCGGTGCCGTCTGCGACGGTGCGGCGTTCGCCACACCCGAGCCGATTCCCAGGGCCGCGAGTCCCAGCGTTCCTGCGACGGCGATGCCACCCGCAATGGTCTTCACATC
>NZ_JBOGDD010000077.1:0-8232 GCF_050701675.1 Mycobacterium sp.
GTGTAGACCAGGTCCAGCGCCGCCTGGTGTGCGAGGCCGGTGTCGCGGCCGACCGAGTAGTCGTCCCAGGTGCGGTCCTTGAGGATCGCGCCGGGAGTGCCCTTCGGTGACACCCCGAATGCCGCGATGCGCTCTGCGGCCTCGTCGGCGTACCCGCGGACCAACTCGACCTGCGGGTCGATCATCTCGTGAACGCCGATGAAGTTCGGGCCGACGACGTTCCAGTGCACGTGTTTAAGGGTCAGGTGCAGGTCGTTGTAGGTGCTGAGCTGCTTCTGCAGCAGTCCGGCGACCTCGCGGCTGTCCTCCTGCGAAATTCCGGGAATCGTGAATCCTGCCATGAACTTGCCTCCTTCGATTGGCTCAACAGGACGCCTACCCGGGTCACCTCGGCCTCAACCGTTTACAGAGCTCGCAGATCGGGAATGGCCAGGCGCGGCCCGAACCGGGGATTGCGCGCCATGCCGCTGACCTCGAGCAGCCTGGTGGCGCGGTACCGGTGGGGCCGCAGTGGCTCCAGCAGTTCGAGCATCTCCTCGTCGTCGATCCGATGGCCGAGAAGTGTGCTGCCGACGACGTTGGAGAGGTTGTAATCGCCGACGGACAGCGCGTCGGCGTCACCCCACGCGCGCTGGGCCACCTCAGCCGCCGTCCACACTCCGATGCCCGGCAACGACGTCATGGCCGAGCGCGCGTCTTCGGGTGCGCGAGAGGAAAGCCGCTCCAGGCTCTCGGCCCGCTGCGCACAGCCGACGACGGTGCGCGCCCTGCCGGGGTCGACGTTCGCAAGGTGGAACTCCCAAGAGGGGATGCGCCGCCACACGTCGGCCGGGGGTGGCACCCGCATGCGCGCAGGCGCCGGACCGGGAGCGGGGGAGCCGAACTTGGTGACCAGCAGCCGCCAGGCCCGGAATGCATCCTTGCCGGTGACCCGCTGCTCGAGCACGGCAGGCACCAGCGCCTCCATCACACGGTCCGTACGCCCGAGCCGCAGGTGCGGAACGCGACGGTGGGCCGCCGCCACCGTCGGCTCCTCGGGGGCGAAGCCGGTCTTGTCGTCGAGCACCCCCAGCAGGGCGGGCAGCCGCTCGAGGAATTCCTTCGCGCCGTCCCCCCACGCCTCGCAGTCGACGGTGTTCGACGCCGATTTGGCGATTCGCGCCGTCACCGCACCACTCGACAACAGGCTGGTCTTCCAGATGGCACCGTCGACGATTTGGTAGCAAGGGTCGCCTGGTCCGCGCCGCTGCGGCGACAGCGTCATCTCCGGGCTGGCGGGGCCCGCAAAGACCACACTGCACACCACGCCTGCGGAACTGGGCACCGCCAAAGGCTAGGCCACCAGGCGTCTAGCCGACGGCGACGTCGGCCTTGTCCGCGTAGAACGCCACGTGACCCACGATCGCGGCGACCGCGGAGTACGGCTGCTCGTAGGTCCAGATCGCGTCGTCGACGGTGCCGTCCGCCGCGGTCACGTGGTAGTAGTTCGCCTCGCCCTTGTAGGGGCAGTAGGTGGTGGTGTCGCTGCGCTTCAGCACCGACGGGGTGACGGCGGAGAGAGGCACGTACTGCACCGCGGGGTACGTCGACTCCTGCAGGGTCAGGGCATCGTCGGTTTCGGCGACGACCTCGCCATTGACGCGGACGACGACGTGGCGGCCGGTCGGCGTGACGGTGATCGGGTGCGCTGCGGTGGGCTCGAGAACTGGACGTTCGGTCATCTTGAAACCAACGCGCTCAGAGGCACCCGTGATTCCCGCATCGGAGGGCAGGCGCGAAGCGACCCGGGAAGGCAATGCCCCTGGTTACGATCGCGCGATGAGCGAACCATCGGCCCAGGCTTCCGTGACGATCGCGGCCGGCTGCGCCGAGGTGTACGCCCTGATCACCGACCTTCCGACGATGGCCACGCTCGCCGAGGAGGCCGACGCGATGGTGTGGCAGAAGGGCAACGGCGCCGCGCCGGGCGCCGTGTTCAAGGGCCACAACACCAACCGCGGCAAGACGTGGACCACCAAGTGCACCGTCACCCACGCCGAGCCTGGACTGGTCTTCGCGTTCGACGTCAAGACCGCCGTCGTCGTCCCGGTGGCGCACTGGCGCTACGACATCGAGCCCGTCGACGGCGGCTGCAGGGTCACGGAAAGCACCTGGGACCACCGGCCTGGCTGGATTCGCAAGCCAGCGGCGATCACAACCGGTGTCGCCGATCGCACCTCGGCCAACGCGAGACACATCGAGCTGACGCTGCAGCGGCTCAAGGCGAAGGCCGAATCCACCTCCTGACCGTTTGGGCAGCCGCCCGCCCCTTGCCCCAAGAGCCGCCGCCTGTGGATGAACCCGCGACTGTGCACAACTCTGCCTCACCGCGCTCTCGTTCCCGTCAGATGTCGCCGCCCACGGACACTCTCGCCGCAAGAACCACAGAGAGGCGGCCACCCCATGTGCTGGCAATGCGACCACCCCGACAACACACTGGGCGACTATCTCGCCCTGATGCGCGAGAAGATCCTGGACCACGGCTGGGCCGTGCAGTACGTCGAAGACGACCGCCGACCCTTTGCGTACACGATCGGCCTACACGACCGTGGCTTGCCAGAACTCCTGGTGACCGGCCTGGCGCCACGACCGGCCGGATGGCTGCTGAACACGTTCGCGAGGCGGGCGTTGGTGGGCCGCAAACCCGCTCCGGGAGATCGGGTCGCCCTCCCCGCGGGCACCAACCTCGAACTCGTCGGCGTCGACCATCCCGACGCGCACATGGGCATGGCGATCGCGATCGAGGGCTCCGACATCAGCGCCGTGCAATTGGTGTGGGCGGACGACCGCGGGAGGTGGCCGTGGGCGCCGGGCTTCGACGACGGCCACCGATGCCAGCCGGTGCTCGGCGTCAGGAGTCAGAACGCGTAGCGGTGGTATTGCGCCATGTAGCGCAGCACCTTCGCCCGTGACATCGTCCGGCCCATCAAGCGGTATGGGCCAGGTAGTCGTCTGAAGCTGGCCGAGTCGAACACCGACAGCCACGCCAGGAGTCGGACGCCCGGCACTGCAGCCAGAATCTCGTCGGGACCGTCGATGCCCCACAGGAGCGTCGCCCCCGCGCGGCGCACTACCCGGTTCGACCACTGCGATCTGATGCCGAGGGTGTTGAACGCGTCGAACTGAAGCTCCCCTGACGGAAAGCGATCGACGATGCGCCGCATCAGTGCGATGCCGTCGTCGCGGGTGAGGTACATCGTCAGGCCCTCCCCGATCATCAGCGTCGGACGATCGGAGGGGATGTCGGCCAGATAGGCGGGATCGGTGACCGACGCGGCGACCACGTGGTTGTGCTCACTGCGCGGGAGGAGTTGGGTTCGCAGCGCGGCGACGTCGGGGTAGTCGACGTCGTACCACTCCACGTCGGGCCCGGGATCGATTCGGAAGTACCGGCTGTCCAAACCGCAACCAAGGTGCAGCACAGTGGATTTCGGGTGCGCCTCCAGGAACTGCCGGGTCCAGGTGTCGAAGTGCTCGGTACGCGTCGCCACCGATGGCGCGGTGCGCGCGGTGATGGTCGTCTGCGACCAGTCGTAGTCGAGCCGGTCGACGATGTCCCTGGCGTACTGATCGCCGAGGATGGGGTGTGGCGCGGCGGCGTCGAGCGCCTTCGCGTACAGCGTCGCGAGCATGGTCTGCGGGGCACCGGACAGGTCGACCTGAAGCTTGTTGGTCATGTCGTCGAGGTTAGGTGCGCCATCGCGGCGTGCCCATTGACTGAACGCCCGTCGGTGCGCCGTTCAACCCGCCTGTTTGCTCTTGCGCTTGGCCTCGCGGAGTGCCACCCAGAACTTGGCCGCCTCGCGGATCGACTCCTCGACGGGCCGTGGCTGCCAACCGAGTTCGCGCTTGGCCTTGGCACAGTCGACCGGCGCCTCGGCCCGCATCAACCGCAGCGAGTCCAGCGACAGACGTTCGTCGGTGCCCGTCAGTCGCGCCTTGACGCTGCCGAGCGCCGCCATCGCGTAGGAGACCGGCAGTGCCATCGACTTCGCGGGTGCGGGCACCCCGGCCGCCTCGGCGGCGATGCGGACGACGTCGGCGTTGTCGATCATCTTCTCCGAGATGAGGTACCGCTCGCCGACGCGACCCTTCGTCGAGGCGAGGATCATGGCGCGCGCGGCGTCGTCGATGCCGACGGCCTCCAATTGGATGCCGCTCATCACGAAGGGCAGCTTGCCGAACGCTGCGCCCGCGATGATCGCGCCGTGTGGCGTGCGCCCCCAGTCGCCCGCGCCGTAGGTGGTCGAGATGCACATCGCGACGGCGGGCAGGCCACGGTCGCGGACGTACTGCATGACGAGGTTCTCCGCCTGCACGCGCGACCGCACGTACGGCGTCAGCCCGCGGAGCCGTTTGGTCGGCGACGATTCGCCTCCGTCGACGATGACGTCATCCTCGGTGGCCGTCCGGCCGCGCCGTCGTCCGACCGTGACGTAACTGCTGGTGAAGACGAAGCGCTCGAGGCCGACGGCAATGGCCGGTTCGGAGGCGACGTCGAGCACGTTTCGGGTGCCGTCGACATTCGTGTGGAAGAGCGGGGCGGGGTCCTTGAGCCAGCCGCGGGTGTCGACGACGCAGTAGTAGACGACGTCGCAGCCGGTCATCGCATCGCGAAGGACCTGGCGATCCCAGATGTCACCGACGAAGCGCGTGACGTCGAGATCGTCGATGCCGACGGTGTTGGCTCCCGCCCGAACCATCACGCGGACGTCCTGTCCGTCGGCCACGAGTTGGCGGGTGACGTGCGAACCGAGGTAGCCGTTCGCGCCGATGACGAGGGCGGTCACCGCGCTTGTCCGATGTCGCCGCCGGAGCGGCTCCCGCCCCCATAGCGCTTCATCCACGCCGCGGCCTCGTCGGGCAGCGTGCCCAACTCCTCGGCCTTCTTGCACCACTTGACGGTCGCGGCGACGAAACGAAGGGGGTTGTAGACGTCCTCTTGCCTGCACCACTTGCCGTCGCCCGCGTAGGTGACGATCGAGAGGTTCGTTGCGGTGATGATCGTGCCGTCACCAGGGTCGCGCATCGGGTTGTCGAGCTCGCAGATGACGCGGTCCGTCGAGTCGTCGATCGTGGTCCAGAGCGAAGGAAACGACGTCATGTAGCTGCCAGGGAAGCTCTCCATGGTCTTCCAGATCCAGGCCCGTACCTGCTCGCGGCCGTGCATGGTGCCAGCCGCGTGCTCGACGTACGTGACGTCGTCGGTGTACTGGTCAACCCATGGATCCCAGTCTCGGGTCTCGGCGGCCCGGCCCACCGTCGCCTCGAATTCTGCGAAGGCCTCGGCCAGCTCGTCGCGGCTGAAAGTGCTACCCGTCACACCCAGAACTAGAACACGTTCTACCAGCGTTTGTCGAGCGGGTCGTGGCGTTCGGCCCAACGGAGGAGAACGCCCCTCGGCCAGGAACTTCCGAAGGGCACTTGAGGTTATACGAGTGCCAACCTTAGGAGGACCAGTGGCGAAGGCATATGACAAGAACCCCGCGGCAGTGAATGCCCTGTCTCCCGAGCAGTATCAAGTGACGCAGAAGAGCGGCACCGAACGGCCGTTCACGGGCGAGTACTGGGACAACCACGAGCCGGGCATCTACACCGACGTGGTATCCGGTGAGCCGTTGTTCGCCTCGGTCGACAAGTTCGAGAGCGGATCGGGCTGGCCGAGCTTCACCAAGCCGATCCAGGGGCCCGACGGAGACACCCACGTCGTCGAGAAGCGCGACTTCAGCCATCTGATGTTGCGCACCGAGGTCCGCTCGACACACGGCGACAGCCATCTGGGCCACCTGTTCAAGGACGGACCGCGCGAGGCGGGCGGGTTGCGCTACTGCATCAACTCCGCTTCGCTGAGATTCATCCATCTCGACGACCTCGAGGCCGAGGGCTACGGCGAGTACAAGACGCTCTTTTCTTCACAGGAGGCACAGGCATGACGACCAAGACCGCGATCCTTGCAGGCGGATGCTTCTGGGGCATGCAGGACCTGATCCGCAAGCAGCCCGGTGTGGTGTCGACGCGCGTCGGCTACACGGGTGGCCAGAACGATCACCCCACCTACCGCAAGCACCCCGGGCACGCCGAGGCCATCGAGATCACCTACGACCCCGCGCAGACCGACTACCGCGCGCTGCTGGAGTTCTTCTTCCAGATCCACGATCCGACGACGAAGGACCGCCAGGGCAACGACGTCGGCAGCAGCTACCGGTCGGCGATCTTCTACGCCGACGACGAGCAGAAGGCCGTCGCGCTGGACACCATCGCGGACGTGGAGGCCTCGGGCCTGTGGCCCGGCAAGGTCGTCACCGAGGTCACCCCAGCGGTCGACTTCTGGGAGGCCGAGCCCGAGCACCAGGACTACCTGGAGAAGTACCCCAATGGGTACACGTGCCACTTCCCGCGGGCAGGGTGGAAGCTGCCGAGGCGAGAGACAGCTTCTCAGTAAGAGCGCCACACGAGCTGCCGCGACGCATCACGCGTCGCGGCAGTTTCACGTTCAGGCCAGCGGGGCGGGCCTGCGACGAAGGACCACGCGGCCGCCCTTCGTCGGGGTGAACGCGACACCACGGCAGTGCACCTTCTCATCCGGCGCCGTCGATGTGTCGATTGTGTAGTGGCGCAACACCGTTCGCAGGACGACGTCCACCTCGACGTTGGCGAACGCCGCGCCCACGCATCGCCGCGTGCCACCGCCGAACGGTAACCACGCGAACGTCGACGGGCGCTTCCCGATGAAGCGCCGTGGATCGAACCGCTCGGGATCGGGGAACTCCTGGGAGCGCCCGTGAATGTTGGAGATGTCCACCCTGATCGAATATCCCTGCGGGATAACCCATTCACCGAGTTCGAACGTGGGCGCGTAGACATGACGGGCGGCGCCGTCGATCACCGTGCGGCTCCGTTGCACCTCCAGGATCGTCGCCTGCCGGTATTCGTTGTCGCCGGTGGCCGCCTCGGCGACCAGCGCGTCCAGCACCTCGGGATGACGGCTGACCCGCTCGAATGCCCAAGCCAGCGTGGACGCGGTCGTCTCGTGCCCGGCCGCGAGCAACGTCAGGAGCTCGTCGGCGATCTCGCGGCGCGACATCGCCGAGCCGTCCTCGTAGGTACTGCGTAGCAGCAGCGTCAGGATGTCGTCACGGCCCTCGGCGCTCGCGTCAGCCGTGACGTCGTCGATGAGCCGGTCGACGACGGCGTCATAACGACGCCGGTACTCGGCCAGCCTGCCCCAGGGCCCGAAGCGTTCGAGGCTATGCGGCATCTTCGGCGCCATGGCGAGCTTCGAACCGAGGGTGACCCAGGGCGGGATGATGGCCCGCAGCTCGTCGAGCCGCTCACCGTCGGCGCCGAACACCGCGCGCAGGATCACGTTCAGCGTGATCCGCATCATCGGCTCGAGGGTTTCGAACTCCCGACCCTCGGGCCACGTCTCGGCTTCGCGCAGCGTCTCCTCTTCGAAGATCACTTCGTAGTTCTTGATGCTCTTGCCGTGGAACGGCGGCGTGAGCAGCTTGCGCCGATGGCGATGGTCGGCGCCATCGAGGGCGAACACCGAACCCGAGCCGAATAGGCGGCTGAGGTTGGGTTGGATGTTGCCGACCTCGTCGGTATTCGCCATGAACAGCTGCTTGGCCAGCTGCGGGTCGGCGACCGTCACCATGTGGCCGAACACGGGCAGGTTCATGGTCGCCACGTCGCCGTATCTGCGGACGAGACCGCCCGTGAACCTGCGACGGAACAACACGAAACCCACACCCTGGACCAAACGCGGCAGACGCGGCCCCGGCGGCAACTTGATGGCCCGCGTGGCGCTGATGGTCGGTGTATCGGCGATCGTCGCTTCGCTCATCGAGCACTCCAGACTGTCCCGGTACTGCGGTGTACCGTCATTGATGTAGTAGGGTACCGCCTAGTACCACACGGCGCAAGGGTGAGCATGACATCGAGTTGGCTACAGTGACGGCCGCTGTGAACGACGCACCCCAGACCGGCTCGAGCGCCGCCGGATTCCGCCGCAGGCTGCTCGATGGGCTGGCCCATTCGATCGCCGAACGCGGCTATCGCGCCACCACGGTCGCCGACGTCGTCCGCAACGCCAAGACTTCCAAGCGCACCTTCTACGACGAGTTCGCCAGCAAGGAAGAATGCTTCGTCGAACTTCTGCGCTCCAACAACGCGGACCTGATCGCGCACATC
>NZ_JBOGDD010000078.1:0-4149 GCF_050701675.1 Mycobacterium sp.
GAGTCGGGCTGATCTCCGCCGCCGCCATGGGTGGGTTCCTGCTGCTGTCCAGTGACCTGATCGCACTCCGGATCTTTGCGCCTGCCGAACTGCCGGTGGGTGCGGTCACCGTGACCCTGGGTGGGCTGTACCTCGTCTACCTGCTGGTCCTGCAGGCACGGCGCCGGTAGAAGGGACGTGAATGTCAAGGGATGACGTGAGGCACCAGAGGGCAGGAGCGCAGCGACCCTGGACCGAGTTGCTCGGAGCGCGCGAGCTGTCGCTCGGCTACGGTGCGACGCCGATCGTCGATGGCCTCACCGTCGACATCACCGCAGGCGCGATCACCGCGATCGTCGGCCCCAATGCCTGTGGCAAGTCGACACTTCTGCGGGGGCTGGCCCGACTGCTCAAGCCCTCCGGCGGGCAGGTGATTCTCGACGGGACGGACATCGCCCGACTGCGCACCAAGGACGTCGCTCGCCGGCTGGGCCTGCTGCCGCAGTCGTCGATCGCTCCGGAGGGCATCACGGTCGCCGATCTGGTGACCCGTGGCCGCTTTCCCCACCAGACCATGCTGCGGCAGTACTCGCGCGATGATCAGCAGGCCGTCGTCGAGGCCATGGCAGCCACCGGGGTGACCCCGATCGCGGGCAGACCGGTCGACGAGTTGTCGGGTGGACAGCGTCAACGCGTGTGGGTTGCGATGGTGCTCGCCCAGCAGACGCCGCTGATCCTGCTCGATGAACCGACCACGTTCCTGGACATCGCTCATCAGATCGAGTTGCTCGATCTGTTCGCCGACCTCAACCACGAGCAGGGCCGCACCATCGTCGCGGTACTCCACGACCTCAATCACGCCTGCCGGTTCGCCGACGAGATCATCGCCATGAAGGCTGGATCGATTGTCGCTCATGGCGATCCGGCAGAGGTCATCACGGCAGACCTCGTCGAGGAGGTCTACGGCCTGAGGTGCCAGATCATCGACGACCCGGAGACGGGGACTCCGCTGGTGATTCCTCGGGCATCCGGCCGGTTGCGCGCCAGGAAACTTCCAGGTTCGACGACCGGCGCGAAGTGATTGCCCAAATGTCGCAATGACGACGAACGATGAACCCGGAATGCCTTGACGAGCAGGTCTCGTCGGTATCGCCCGGCCGTTGGGGCCGATCGTGGTCGAGTTTGCCGGCCTGCCGTCGGCCGTGGGGGACCGTCCAGCTGGCGGGACGAGGTCAGGTGGGGGAGGCTGAAACTGTGAGACTTCTAAGGTTAGGATAACCTTCGGCGCTCGACAGGTGGGGTCCTCGAGCGTTACCGACCTCAACAACGCTGGAGGACGAGCAATGCTCCGAACGATGCTGGGCGGCAAGGTGCATCGCGCCACCGTCACCCAGGCCGACCTGCACTACGTCGGCTCCATAACGATCGACCAGGACCTGATGCGGGCCGCCGACATCCTGGAGGGTGAGCAGGTCGACGTCGTCGACATCACCAACGGCGCCCGCCTGACGACCTACGCGATCACCGGGCCTGCCGGGTCCGGGGTGATCGGAATCAACGGCGCGGCAGCGCATCTGATCAGGCCGGACGATCTGGTCATCATCATGTCGTTCCGTGCGCTCGACGAACGGGAGCTCGCCGACTATGCACCACGGGTCGTTCACGTCGACGAACGGAACCGCATCGTTGCGCTGGGGAACGACCCCGCCCAGCCGGTACCGGGCGCCGTCGACCAGCTGGCGAGCCGCTGATGTCCACCAACGGCAACGGCAACGGCAACGGGCACGGGACGTCGAGCAACGGGGATGGCGGCATCCTCGGTGTCGTCGGCGTCGGCTTCGGCCCGTCCAACCTCGGCCTGGCGATCGCCATCGAGGAGCACAACGAACAGTGTGCCCACGACCAGGCGATCTCGGCCGAATTCATCGAGGCCAAGCCGCAATTCGGCTGGCACACCGGCATGTTGATCCCTGGGACGACGATGCAGATCTCGTTCCTCAAGGATCTGGCGAGCCAGCGCAACGTGCGCAGCCGGTACACGTTCCTCAACTATCTGACCGAACGTAGACGGCTCAACGAGTTCATCAACCACCAGACGTTCTTCCCCACCCGACTCGAATTCCACGACTATCTCGAATGGGCCGCGGACAGGGTGGACGCGAAGGTGCACTACGCCACGCGGGCGGTCGCCGTCCGCGACGAGGGTGGCTGGCTGGCGGTCGACGTCGAAGGTTCGGGCAAGGAGACACTGCGGGCCCGCGCCGTCGTTCTGGCGGGAGGCCTGCAGCCGCAGCTGCCCGGCGGGGTCGACGAGACGCCTCGCCAGTTCCACAACCACGGCCTGCTGAACAAGCTTCCCGACCTCCCGCCGATCACCCATAACCGATTCGTCGTCGTGGGAGCGGGCCAGAGCGCCGCCGAAGTCACCGACTACCTACACACCACCTATCCGGCGGCCGAGGTTCACGGGGTCTTCGCGAAGTACGGATACAGCCCTGCCGACGACAGTCCCTATGCCAACCGGGTTTTCGACCCGGCGGCGGTCGACGACTTCTACACCGCGGAACCGACGGTCAGGCAACGGCTTCTCGACTATCACCGCGCGACCAACTACTCGGTCGTCGACCTGCCGCTGATCGAGGCGCTCTACGCCCGCGAGTACGCCGAACGGGTGGCCGGTCAACGCAGGCTGTACTTCCATGGCGCGTCCGGTGTCGTCTCGGCGACCGAGGACGACGCAGGGGTGCGGGTGGTCATCGAGCACCATCCGACGAAGTCGCTCGAGGCGCTCGACTGTGACGCCGTCGTCTACGCCACCGGGTTCGTCCCGATGTCGCTTCCCGAGATACTCGGTGATCTGTGTGATCCCACCGTGTACTCGGCAGACGGACCGGAGGTGGCCCGCGATTACCGGCTGCGCACGGCACGGGAGGTCTCCGGGTCGATCTACCTGCAGGGCGGCACCGAACACACCCACGGGCTCAGTTCGTCGCTGCTGTCGAACATCGCGGTCCGCTGCGGTGAGATCGTCGAATCCATCGTCGGTGACCCAGAATTCGGCGCCGCGCCTCGCCAGGTTGTCAGTGGCGGGAGCTACGGCTGATCGGTCAGGTAGCCGCCGCCGCGACCGAAGAACTCCAGCGCGGGCAGCTCGGCGCCGTCGTCGAGCCGCACGCGTTCGATGACGAGGCCGGGCCCATCGCCGCGGTGCGCATTCGGTCCGGCAACGATGACCATGCCGTCACCCTCGGCGATGAACACCCGCCCCGGCGTGCCGCCGTAGCGGCACCGGGAGACCGACGCCTGCAGAACGCGCACCCGCTGACCGCGGTAGTAGGTCACGGCATTCGGGTACGGGTCGGAGAGGGCGCGAACGAAGCGCTCCAAATCCTCTGCGGTCCAACGCCAGTCGATGATGCTGTCACGTGCTGAGCGCTTGTGGAAGAAGGTGCGATCGTCGAGGTTCTGCGTCGTCCACTCGGCGGTGCCCTGTTCGATGAGGTCCAACGATTCCAGCAGCACCCCGGGGATGAGGTCGATGGTGGCGCGCACCAGGCTGGTGCCGGTGTCGCCGGGACCGATCGGGATGGCCCGCTGCCGAACGATGTCGCCGGTGTCGAGCTCGTCGTCCATGCGATGCGCGGTGAGCCCGACCTCGGTCGCTCCGCTGATCATCGCCCAGATCACCGGCGAGAAGCCCGTGAACTTGGGCAACAACGAATCGTGCAGGTTCAGCGTGCCGTGCGGCGGCAGGTCGAACAGTTCCCTCGGTAACCAGGTCCGCCAGTTATTGGCGACGATGATGTCGGGTTCGGCCTGTTTCACCCGCTCGATCAGCTCAGCGTCCGGCCGTTGCGCCAAGTGCACCGGGATGCCGTGGTCGCGGGCGAGTTCCTCGACTGAATCGGCCCAAATCGATTCGTACGGTTGGTCGCTCGGCGGATGTGTCACCGCCAGCACGACGTCGTGGTTTGACTTGATGAGTGCCTCCAGGGTCTTGTGTCCCCAGGTCTGGTATCCGAACGTCGCTACCCGCATGTCCTACCTTCCGTATGTACCTAGCTTTGGCAAGCCTAACCTTTGATAGGGTTGCCTGGGTCAAGCGGGCGCGCCACGGGTGCGTCGACGGCTTCGCCAGAGTTCACGTCGATGTCCAAGTCAGTGTTGAGG